>NZ_WAIE01000006.1 GCF_008830225.1 Pseudodesulfovibrio senegalensis | reverse complement strand
CCAAGGCCGACGCGTACAACACGTACGCGAGGGGTTGGTCTTTTTGCATCAACGAAGCCGTCGGCCCCGTATCGGCAGCCTGATGTTATTTCACGACTTCGGGCTGGTAATCCCTGGGCAAATGCGCGGTTCCCTTGACCACGGGAATGTCCGCGTCATTGGCGGCGCGTTCCAGAAGGTCGTCCACCTTCATGCACAGGCCGTCGCCCAGAAACCATTCCCCGCCCTGCTTGTTGGCGAAGCTGCAGGTGGGAACGTGGACCACCTCCGCGCCCTTGGCCTTGAGCGTGCGCACCAGCGTGCTGAAATTGTCACCGGGACAACGGCAGGTAAACACGCCCACAGGCACACATTCCTCATAGTCCGCAAACCCCTCGCGGGTTTCCATCAGACATTTGAGGCAATTGGTCATGGGGCACCGTTCCTCGTTCTTTTCGCAACGTATGATTCCGATCTTGGTCATGCCTTCCTCCATTATCATGAACCGCGATTGCGGCCCATGCCGCCACCGCCTATTCCACGGCCGCCCATGCCGGTTCCGCGACCGCCCATGCCGCGTCCGCCACCGCGGCCGCCACCGCGCCCCATGCCCATGCCCATGCCGGAACCGCCGAGCCTGCGGCAACCCTGGCCTCCGGGCGTGGCCGGAGCCGCACCATATCCCATGGCCGGATCACCGGCCGAAACCTGCAACTGGTTGTTCTTGAAGCGGGCCACGGCTTCGCTCACCGAGCAGCCCGAGCAGTTGTGCACCGGGATATTGCCCGCATTCAGGGCCTGCGCGGCCTTGGGGCCAACCTGTCCGGTGATCACGGCCTTGACCCCGCGCGCAGCGAGATTCTGGGCCGTCTGGATCCCGGCGGCCTGCGGCAGGCCCGCGTTGGCCGCATTGTCCATATAGGTATATTCGCCGGTTTCCGTATCGTGGATCAGGAAGCCGGAAGCCCTGCCAAAACGCTCTTCCATGGGAGCGTCCGGGCTTTCGCCCGTTGCGCTGATAGCAATAATCATATTCTGCCTCCTTGGCGTTGTATTCATTTCCCACTCTGCATGCACAATCAACGCCAAAAGAAAAAAACATTTTATTTTAGCATATTACAAAAAAACACTCCCGCGAACGGCGCAACTTTCGCCCATATGGCACTGCCGCCGGGCTCATCCTGCTGAGGCCAGCACAAATCATCGGGCGAAAAACCCGCCCAACTCGGGGCAGGCAGCATGATTTGGGCAGCCATGCACTGAGCAGCCCATGCGCTCCGGCTTTCCCCATCCGCAAAAAAACGCCGACTTCAACAATGAAACCGGCGCATTGGCTGCCAACGAAAGGCCGAAGGCTTGCTGGCTAGCATGAAATCAAAGCGTTTCGTGTTTGCCGCCATTGCGCGCACTGCGCATCAGGGCCTCGTGCACCCGCAGATTGGCCTCGGCGTCGGACAGCGGCATGGGCACGGGTGCGTCGTCCAGCACGGAGCGGGCAAACGCTGCGGCCATGGCCGCATACTGGTCGCACTCGAACCGGATTTCCTCCACGCCACCGCCGTACGACAGAAATGCCGATGTTTCGCCGTCCTGCGGCGGATTGAAGGGAAGCAGCAGCTCCATGCGTCCGCGCGTTCCCAAGATGTCCACACGCTGATGGGCTTCCAGCTGTGTGGAGCAGGTGAACGAGGAGACTCGGGCCCCGAACTGCATGGTGCCGCAGAACAGGCGGTCCGTGCCGAAATCCGGGTCCATGTCCACGGTGCCGCGCACCATGTCCGGCTCGGCACCCAAAAGCCAGCGGGAAAGCGAGATGCAGTAGCAGCCGATGTCCATCATGGCCCCGCCGCCCATGTCCGGACGGTTGCGGATATTGGCCGGGTCCGTATTGTAATAGGAAAACACCGAACGGATGGCGCGTACCTTGCCCAGACTCCCGTCGTCCACCAGCCGCTTTGCCTCCCGCCACTGGTCGTGGTGCCGGTACATGAACGCCTCCATGACCTTGAGCCCGGGATGCCGTGCAGCTTCGTCCGCCAGCTCCCGGGCCTGTTGCGCGCTCATGGCCACAGGCTTTTCGCACAACACGTGCTTGCCCGCGCGCAGGGCCTTGATGGCCCACAGCACATGCATATGGTTGGGCAGGGGAATATAGACCGCATCGATATCCGGGGATTCCAGCAATTCTTCATAGCTGCCCATGACCTGCCCGATCCCGGCCTCCCGGGCCGCCTGCTCCGCCCTGGCCCGGTTGCGCGAGGCAATGGCCTGCACCCGGCACAGGGATGATTCCTTATGCATGGCCGGTATGGTGCGTTTTAATGCTGTACCGGCCGTACCCATGACGCCCATGCGAACATATTCCATGATCATGCCTCCGTTCTTGCGAAACGCGATTTCCCGGCCCGCGTTTCATTGCTTGCCCGCAACCTGTCTGTTCACGTATGCTATCATGAGAGACAAGGAAACACTGCAACAGGATGTAAAAACCATGAGACAAGTATTCTGTGCCGTGGCCGTGACTGTTGCCCTGCTTGCGGGGCCTGCCTATGCCGGCTGGCAAAACAACCTGCAAAACGTCATCACCAACACCCTGACCGGTCCGGACCGCTCGTCCGCAGACTCCCAGACCGCGCAGGGTCTCAAACAGGCTCTGGAAAAAGGTGTGGATGTGGCCGTAAAACGGCTGGGAGTTGTGGGCGGTTATCTGGACAACCCCAGCGTGCGCATCCCCCTGCCCAAGGACGCGGCAACCGCTGCCGACGCGCTCAGGCTGGTGGGCCGGGGCGACATGGTGGACCAGTTCATGGAAAGCATGAACCGTGCCGCGGAAAAGGCCGCGCCCCACGCAAAGGATGTCTTTCTTGATGCCATCACGGCCATGACCTTCCGCGATGCGCGCAGAATCCTCACCGGCCCGAACAACGCGGCCACCGCATATCTGGACCGCACCACGCGCGACACCCTGTTCGAAAAGTTCCTGCCCATCGTCAAACAGATGACCGATCGCTACAACGTGACCAGCCAGTACAAGGCCTTGGCGGCAAGCGCCAGCGGCGTCGGAACCATGCTGGGCAGCAAGGACCCCCTGCTCACGGACATCGATGCATACGTCACCGACAAGGGACTGGACGGCCTGTTCACCATCATGGCCCAAGAAGAAAAAAACATCCGCGAAAACCCGGCCGCACGCACCACCGAACTGCTTAAAAAGGTTTTCGGCTCCAACTAACCTGCCGTTCCCGCACGGCCGAATACGAACTGAAATACATAACAACGGCAAAACCGGCGTCGCTTTGTATGAGGCGGCCACGCAAATCTTTTCCCTCAATCCGGCGGGGGGGCTGCAAACATGCGAGCGCAAGGCGAAAAAAAGACCAAGGGCGAAGCGTACTCACGTACACGAGCCTTTGATCTTTGTGCATTAACGCAGCGATCGTGCCTGTGTCGGCAGCCGAAAGGCGCAAAGCCTTTCACCGGATTGATCACGAATCAATCAGGAAGGCTGTCGAGACCGGTGCGAGCGCAAGGCAAAAAAAAAGACCAAGGGCGAAGCGTACTCACGTACACGAGCCTTTGGTCTTTTTGCATTAACGCAGCGATCGTGCCTGTATCGGCAGCCTAACCGAAGGAACGGGCAAACAGGTCCTGCAAGGCCTTCTTGCCGTTTTCTTCAATAAAACGGGTTCCGGTTCCCGTGAACCGGGCCGAGGTGATGACCGGATTTTCCACGGTCTCCCATTCGCCCTTGTTCCATTTGAACCAGGCGTTGCGGGCCTGGCCGAACACGTAGAGCGGCTTGTTGCAGATCTTGGCGAATTCGGCGCCCCAGCCGGTACCGCCCTTGACCGTGCCATCATCCTGAATCACGCCCACGATGAAAACCTCGTGGCCGGAATCAACCTGATACATGATGGTCTGCAAGACCTTGCGCATCTTTTCCGCGTTGGTGAACGAACGGTTCAGCAACCGGGAGACGTAGGTCAGGCTGACATCCTTGCGCACCAGTTCATCGTCGCTCAGCACGCGCAGGCCCTCGGTGCGGTCGTTGCTGTGACCAGCAAAGGTAAAATTCACTTCCGTCACGCCATATTGGGCCGCCAGACGGCCGAACTCGGATTCCGCGCCACGAGCCGCCCCACTGTACAGGGTGCACGATTCAGGTTTGAGCATGGGTTCTCCTTGTTTTCATTTCAATGTCGGTAATGGCACACGATGCCCCACTCTAAGGCGCAACCCGTGCCCTGACAACGCAAAAGGCGTTATTATCTGTGGGAAAAGCCTTGCCCCGGCTGGACAGATCGGCTTCTCCCCACTAACAGTATATGTTCTTGTAACCGCCCAAGCCCACATGGGCAAGCATACGGGATCGTTCATGCGTACAACAGTCTTACTGCTACTTGCCACGGTCTGCCTGCTCGCCTTTTCCCCGGCGCATGACACCCATGCCGCAGGACAGGTCGTTCACGTTGTCACCCTGAACGGATATGCCCCCTACTGCTTTACCTATCCCCCGTCGCGCATCGTCAGTGGCGAGACCATCCCTCCGGGAAAGGACTCCCGTTACCTGCAGGGCTACAGCTGGGATGTGGTGCGCGAAAGCCTGCACTCGCAAGGCCTGACCATTGTGCTGAACGTGGCGCCATGGGCCCGCGCCATGGCCCAACTGAAAGAAGGCAAGGCCGAACTTCTTTTCCCTGCCGGGGAAAACAAAATACGGCGCAAGCTGTACGCCTATTCGGAAATGCCCGTCAACACCGCACGCATGCTCATCTACACGCGGTCGGATTCAACCCTGAACTGGAACGGCCTGAAACAACTGAACAACGTAACCATCGCCGCACTTCGCGGGTTCAATTACGGCGACCAGTGGAACGAACTCGACCCGCTACGCGTGAACAAATACGCCGTAAACACCATCCGCACCGGATTCAAAATGCTCCGGGCCAGACATGTGGACGGTTTTATCGGCTACGAGGCCAACTGGGACTACGTCATCCGCGCCTTGGGATGGCACGGACAATTCGTCAAGCAGCCCGTGTTCCACGAGGCGAAAGAGTACTGCATAACCCTGCTTGAAAACGTCGGAGCGCAATCGTATCTGAGGGACTTTGACCGGGGAATGGAAATTCTGAAAGAAAATGGCACCCTCGAGGTGCTCCGCAAACGCTGGGACATTCCGGAACAGCCCACCATCCATTGACAAAACCCGCTGACGGGTGCATTGACTTTCCTATCTTACTTCTCAGGGCGGGGTGCAATTCCCCACCGGCGGTATCCCGGCTCGGCCGGGGAGCCCGCGAGCGCTCCTGCATGGGCAGGAGGTCAGCAGATCCGGTGAAACGCCGGAGCCGACGGTAACAGTCCGGATGGAAGAGGGTAAGACAGACCGGCCTCCATGGCCGTGCGCTCCTGCGCACGGTCGCCTGCTGTCCGTTTTTCGGACGCCTGTCTCTTCCTGCGCCCTGATTCATGTTTCAACGGTTCAAGGAGAACTGCCATGAATCAGACTTTGCTTTCACGTTTTGGTGCGCCCCGCGAGCGCGTGGAGCGGGCTTTGGCCTCGCTTGCCGCGGGCAGCGGCGTGCTTGTCACGGACGACGAGAACCGCGAGAACGAGGGCGACCTCATCTTTGCGGCCGACTCGCTCACCAATGAACAGATGGCCATGCTCATCCGCGAGTGCAGCGGCATCGTCTGCCTGTGCCTGCCCGAGGAACGCGTGAGCCAGCTGGGCCTGCCCATGATGGTGGAAGAAAACACCAGCCGATACGGCACGGGATTCACCATCTCCATCGAGGCTGCCGAAGGCGTGACCACCGGGGTTTCGGCCGCGGACCGCGTGGCCACGGTCAAGGCCGCGTCCCGTCCGGACGCGCAACCCTCGGACCTGCACAAACCCGGACACATCTTCCCGCTGCGGGCGCGCTCCGGCGGCGTGCTGGAACGCGACGGCCACACCGAGGCCACCGTGGACCTCATGCGCCTTGCCGGGCTCAATCCCTGCGGCGTGCTCTGTGAACTGACCAACCCGGACGGCACCATGGCCCGACTGCCCGAGATCGTGGACTTTGCAAGGCAACACGACATGCCCGTGCTGTCCATCAACGACCTTGTCAAATATCGTCAGTCTTCCAATAACTAGAAAAAACTGACTTCTCTCCTTACTGAAAACCTACCGACACTGTATACCGACAACAGTCTGCCAATAGGTTCGGCCCCTCTCCGAACGGAGAGGGGCCGTTTTTTTGTGCCGCCTTTCCGGGGAAAAGGCAGGGCCCTGCACCCGCAAGGGACACGTCCCTTGACTTTTCTCCGTTTTGCATTCTGCGAATGCAAAACGGTTTGGCGCTCTTGAAAAAAGCTGACCAACCACCCAAAACCAGCGGCCCGGTCAGCATCGCTGACCGGGCCGCTGGCCAAAAAGTTTGCGGGGAAGGGGGCTTTGCAAAGCCCCCTTCCCCGATTTCCCGAAATATTCACACCCTACTTGCCGGACTCCATGCTCTTGATGAACGAGTCGGCTTCCTTGATGGACCGCTCCATGTCCCGAATGAGCACGGACACGTCGGAGCGGATGGAACTCAGTTCACCCTTGAGCGAAGCCACGGCACGGGCGTTGAGATTGTGCTTGAGAAAGAGCACCTGATCCTTGAACGCGGCCAGCACCGGGTCCATCTTGGCCGAGGCGCGTTTCATGGACTTGATCAGCCGGTTGTAGCGGGTCTTGGTGTCGTTCATGACCTTGCGGCTCTTGGAGCGCAGGCTGGCACTGGTATATTGGCCGATCTCCTCTTTCCATTCCCTGAACAGGGCCTCGGCCACGTCTTCCACGTTGGCAATGCGCTTGCGCACGGTCTCGGCCCGGTCCTCACAGTCCTCATATTCTGAATTCAGGGCATCGTAGCGTTCTTCCAACTCGCCGCCGTCCACCTGCACCACGGAACGGAACCGCTCCAGCGCGTCGGCAAACTGCTCCTTGGCGTCCTGATTGGCTTCACGGGTGTCTTCCACCCTGTCCACCAGGATATCCCTCTTGTGGTATCCCACGGACTCCATGGTTTTGTAATACGCGCTCTGGCAGGCGGTCAGGCTGGCGACCATGACCACAAGGAACAGCAAACGAATGATACGGCGCATGAACGCTCCTTGATTGTTCTGTTTCAAAAAAATGCAAACGCCCCCGTCAATACCCCAAGCCGGTCCGGAGTGCAAAACCATGATTACCGGTTTCGGGCAAGCAGCCGGGAGGCTCCGGCCTTGAGCGCGCGGGAAAAGGAATCCATCACCGAAGATTCGATATTCCAGCAATGCCAGAAAAGATCGACTCGCTCGCTCTCCCCGGGGATGAGGTTCACGAGCCGCCCTTGGGCAACGAGTTCCCCGCACTGCTGCTCGGGCAGCATGCCGCAGGCCAAACCCTGTGCGATGAAATCCGCAAAACGTCCCGAAGACGGCACATAAAAAGGATTCAGGTCCGGACACGCTCCCAGCACGCGCTGCAACAGGAGCACGTGCATTTCGTCCTTGCGGTTGTAGATGAGCATGGGCGCACGACTCAGGGACTTTGCCGAAAACCCTCCGGAAAACCATTTGTCCCGGAATCCGGGGCTGGCCAGGAGCCTGTAGTCCATGTGCCCGAGATAGTCGCACCGGCAACCCTGAAACGGCTCGCTCCGGGAAGACACGCAGCCAAGCACCACGCCGTCGCGCAGCAAGCGGTGTGTCTGGTCCTGATCATCGGAGCGCAAATCCAGCAACACCGGCCTTTCCGCAAGGTAATCCTGCATGGCCGGGAGAAACCATGTTGCGAGACTGTCCGCATTGATGCCCACGGGCAGGGTGGTGAACGAATCCCCGGCCAGATTCAGGTCCACGTCCAGATCGTCTTCGAGCCTGCGGACCTGGCGGCAATGCTTGAGCAGGCGCATGCCCGCCTCGGTGGGCTGCGGCGGATGGGAACGGACCAGAAGAATCTGCCCGGACTGCTCCTCCAACAGCTTAACCCGCTGCGACACCGCCGACTGGGTCAGGTGCAACACGCGAGCAGCGCGTTCGAACCCGCCTTCATCCACCACTGCGGCCATCGCTTCCAGCAATTTGTAGTCGAGCATGGTTAATTATTACTGTTTCTAATCTAAAATCAATACCATTAAATTTACTTTTATAACAGCTCCCACTATTATGCCCGCTAATCACTTCTTGGGGGTTTTACCAATGTATTCAGTATTTTTTGAGGGTTTCGGCATGGGCGGCAGCCTGATCGTGGCCATTGGGGCACAAAACGCGTTCGTGCTTTCGCAGGGCGTGCGCCGCAACCACCACCTTGCCGTGGCCCTGCTGTGCACCCTGTGCGACGTGATCCTGATTTCCGTGGGCATATCCGGCGTGGGAACGGCGGTGGCGAGCAATCCGCAACTCGGGCAAATCGCGGCATTCGGCGGCGCGGCGTTCCTGTTCTGGTACGGCTTTGGCGCATTGCGCTCGGCCATGAAGGGCCAAAGCCTGCAAACCGACGACCACGCGCCCGACTCCCTGCGTGCAGTGCTCGCCCTGACCCTCGGGGTCACCCTGCTCAACCCCCACGTATATCTGGACACCGTGGTGCTCATGGGCAGCATCAGCGGCCAATATCCGGCAACAGCCCGGACCCTGTTCGGGCTGGGGGCCATGAGCGCGTCGCTGGCATGGTTCCTGTTGCTGGCCCTCGGCGGTCAGGCATTGGCCCCGGTCTTCCGCAGGCCGGCCACATGGCGTATGCTGGACGGAGCCGTTTGCGCCACCATGTGGTTCCTTGGAACGCGGCTGATCCTCTCCACCCTGGCCTGAAAGCAATTTTTTACAAGACATCCGCAGCCACCCCGGCTAGGCTTCAATGCCGAGGATAATCGCCATGGACAAGGAACATATACGCTATTGGCGCGATCCGGATCTGCATTCGCTGGAAATCCGCCTTTCCGCCAACTCCGCGCACAGCTTCCCTCACCACACCCACGACTGCTACACCATCGGCGTCATGGAACAGGGACGCTGCTTCGTGCTTGGCCCCGGGCACGGCTCCATCCACATCGACCCGGGCCAAATGTGCCTCATCAACCCCGGCCAGGTGCACTCCGGCATCATCATGGACACCGATGCACGGGTGACCTACCGCATGTTCTTCGTGCAGAACCACTGGCTCCGGCGCATGGCCGGGGACCTGCGCGACGGCCGGGACGCCCTGCCGGAATTTCACGACCTCACCGCGCACACCCCGGTGCTTTCCGCGCGGCTGCAAAAGCTGAACGCGCTGGTGCACGGCCACGCAGAGCCGCTGGAAAAGGACGCGGCCATGATGCAGGCCATGGCCGGGCTGTTCTTTGCCCACGGCGGCATTCACCGGCCCCGCACCGGCAACGAACCTGCAGCCGTGCGGCGCGCCCGCGAGTACCTCAACGACAACCTCAGCCACAGGGTTTCGCTGGACACGCTGGCCACGGTCAGCGGATTGAGCCGCTACCACTTCCTGCGCGTGTTCAAGAAAGCCACGGGTCTGCCGCCCCACCGCTTTCACCTGCAATGCCGGGTGGACCGCGCCAAGGGGCTGCTGCTTTCGGGCATGTCCATTGCCGAGACTGCGCAGGAAACGGGCTTTGCGGACCAGAGCCATTTCACCCATAAATTCAAGTTGTTCACAGGGGCCACGCCCGCGCAGTACGTCCGGGGCTGACGCATACCCGCGCCCGAGGCAATAACGCACAAGACGCTGAAGCACCCCCCATGGCAAAAAGCCGTTGCAACCCACCGATACTCGCAACCAAGGATTTCGCATGAGCAAGTCAGCAACCGCCCGGCAGCCCGCCGCGCTCATATCCCTGCCCACCATGACCCTGCTCGGGGCCGTGCTGTTCTGGGGCAGTTCGTTCCCGGCCATGAAGGCCGCCCTGCGCGTGCTGGACCCGTGGAGCATCATGTGGCTGCGCCTGACCGTGGGCAGCCTGATCCTGACCCCGGTGCTCGGCCGCATCGTGCAGCCCCGGGTCATACTGAACCGGTGGAAACTGTTCCTGCCTCTGGCCGCGTTACAGCCCTGCCTCTATTTCCTGCTGGAGTCCTACGCGCTCAAATACACCACCTCGGCGCAGGCCGGGATCGTGGCCGCATGCCTGCCCATCATGGTGGCTGTGGGAGCGCGCGTATTCCTTGCGGAAAGAATCAGCCCCCGAGCCTATGCGGGGCTGCTGCTTTCGGTGCTCGGCGTGGTCTGGCTCACGCTGGCCGGCACGCCCTCGGGCGACGCGCCGAACCCGCTGCTGGGCAACCTGCTGGAACTTGGAGCCATGGCCGCGGCATCCGGCTCCATCCTGATCATCAAGCACCTGAGCGAACAATTCGGCCCATGGACCATCACTGCGGTGCAGACCCTTGCGGGCGCGATCTTCTTTCTGCCCGGCATCGGCCCGCTGCTGCACGTTCCGGCCGCAGACCTTGCGTCCGTGCTGCCCGTGGCCGCGTACCTCGGCTCCTGCGTCACGCTGGGCGCGTTCGGCCTGTACAACATCGGGGTCGCACGCATCCCTGCCAGCCGGGCCTCCGTGTTCATCAACCTCGTGCCCGTGGTGGCCGTGTTCTTTGCGTGGCTCTTTCTGGGCGAAACCCTGAACCCCATGCAGCTTCTGGCTGCCGGGTGCATCTTCCTCGGGGTCTGGGTCACGCAGAAAAGCGCATGACCGATTTGGGGCCCCTGCGATTCCGCACTTGCCGTCCAGGCATAATGCGGTATCATGGGGGCCATTATGCACGCCTTCACGCAATCATCCCTCGTGCCCCTGCTGACAAAAAAGCAACACGAAACACGCCCGGGCCCGCCACGCCGCCCCCGGGCGAATCCGCAACGACGCAGCGCGGATCACGAAGGGCCCATGGTCCTGTGCCGCGCCTGCGGGGCCACCATTGCCCCGGCCTGTTCCCGCATGGCCGTGAACGGCAGCAACACCCACGTATTCTTCAATCCCCACGGCCTTGTCTTCGAGGTCTCCTGCTTTGGCCCGGCGCCGGGCGCAACCCCGGTGGGCCGAGCCACCATCGAATACACGTGGTTTGCGGGCCACGTCTGGCGCATCGCCCTGTGCGCCTCCTGCCAGGCGCATCTGGGCTGGCATTTTCAGGGCGAGGGCAACAGCTTTTTCGCCTTCATGACCAAGGCCATCCGTGAACACTCATCGCCGTCCAAAGCCTGACACCCGCCACAGACTCCCTACTGCACGAAAATCCTACTTCTCTGTAATTATTCACACTCTAATTCATTTACATTTTTTTCACACTCATTTGCATTACCCCCTTGATCCAAAGGCTGTATACGCATATTGTCTTCCGCAAAGAATTCGGAGTGATACATGAACTCGGCCTCACGAATTGCGGCTGCCATGCTTTTCTGCATGGTCCTGCTGACAGCCCATTCCAGCCTTTGCGAACAGAAAGGCATGCACCTGGTTTTCGAAAACCAGCCCTATGCCGGATACATTTGCGGGGACGGGTACACTGTTCCAAAGAATCGCCCCGGGCTGGCCGTGGAACTGATCACCATGACCGCCAAACGTCTTGGCATCGCCCTCTCTCTGGAACGCATGCCCTGGAAACGCTGTCTGTACACGGTCAGGAGCGGACAGGCCGACGGAATTTTCCCGGTCAGCCAAAACAGGGACCGCAGCCGGTTCCTGGCCTTTCCCTCCGAGGCCCCGGGCCAACCGAAAACGACCATGGCCCTCTGCAACCGCTCCCATTCCTTTTTCACGCTCAAACAATCCCGCATCAGCTGGGACGGCATGGAATTGCGCAACCTCGGCAGCGCGCCCGTGGCCACAGGCACGGGGTACACCTTCATCCACACCCTCGACAGCATGGGCATCCGCCATGTGGAATTCCCCACACAATCGGAATGTTTCGAAAAACTGCAGCAGGGGCTGGTGGGAGCCGTGGCTACCCTCGACGACATGGGCCAAAGCGTGCTGGCGGAACACCCGGAGCTGCTCCGCAACGTGGTCAAGCTTTCGCCTCCCATCGGCTCGAACCATTATTACCTCGCCTTTTCCCGCAACTTCGTCCGCCACAACCCTGCGTTGGTGCAGCGCTTCTGGAAAACCATGTACGCCGTGGCCCGTTCAAAGGAATTCTCGTCCATCAGAAACACCTACGCGGCCAACCTGCCGCATTGACCCCGCCCCGGGCCGCGCGTACATCTTTTGTCCATGCCAGAAGTACCGCCTGACACGCCAAACGGACGTTACGACATCCCGGCAGAACCGGAACATTCCGTGCTCGAGACCATCAAACGCTCCCGTTTCATCTGCACCGTGGCCCACGCCCCGGACATGGAATCGGCGCGGGATTTCGTGGCCCGCACAAAAGCGCGCTACCCGGACGCCACCCACAACTGCTGGGCCTTTGTTGCCGGCCCGCCCGGCGATACGGCCCGCATCGGCATGAGCGACGACGGTGAACCGCACGGTACCGCGGGACGCCCCATGCTCAACGTCCTGCTCCACTCGGGCGTGGGCGAGGTGGCCTGCGTGGTGACCCGCTATTTCGGCGGCACCAAACTCGGCACCGGGGGGCTGGTCCGCGCCTACTCCGGCATGGTCTCCATGGCCCTGGAAACAATGCCCCGGGCACAGCACGTCCGGACAGCCGACGTCGAAGCCGTAATCCCCTATGATGCGATAACCCTGTTCAAACGCCTGCTCCCGGAGCACGAAGCCCGCATACTCCACGAACAGTTCGACGTGGACGCATCCTTTTCCCTCAGACTTCCGGCAAGCAACGTTTCCCGTCTCGAAACCGCATTGCAGGAACTGACCAACGGCAACCTTCTCTTCAGTACCGAATAATATTCACCCACGTTGCTTTTTCGCTGATTCGGCGTTACGGGTAGTCAAATGCGCACAGTTTGTGCGCTTATTCACATACTGCACCGTCCTGTTCACACGATGCAGTATGGCAAAGGCTACAACCATTCGACGCGACTCCCAGGAAGCCCGGATGGCTTAGATCTGGCAGCGGCTTGCACCGTGTGGGGCGGCGCACTTCATCCAACCCGACCATCCCTCAAGGGGGGGCAAAATGAATTCTTTAGTGATTGCGGCACTATGCTTTGTAGGCTATTTCGTGGCCTACTACACCTACGGAAAGTTCCTTTCCAAGAAAATTTTCAAAATCGACGAGGCGCTGGAATGCCCGAGTTGTTCGCTGCGCGACGACAAGGACTATGTTCCGACCAAAAAGGAAGTGCTCTTCGGACACCACTTCACGTCCATCGCCGGCCTCGGCCCCATCGTGGGCCCGGCCATCGCCATCATCTGGGGATGGGTGCCGGCCGTGATCTGGGTCTTTTTCGGCGCCGTGTTCATGGGCGCGGTCCATGACTTCGGTTCCCTGATGGTCAGCATGCGCAACCAGGGCCGCTCTGTGGGCGACGTTGCCTCCAAGCTCATCAGCCACCGCGTGCGCACCCTGTTCCTGCTGATCATCTTCTTCGAGCTGCTCATCGTCATCGCGGTGTTCGCGCTGATCATCGGCATTCTCTTCAACATGTACCCGGCATCGGTCATCCCGGTCTGGGGCGAAGTACCCATCGCCGTCCTGCTGGGCTATCTGGTCTACAAAAAAGGCCAGGGACACACCATGTGGGGCATCGTGGCCCTCGTGATCATGTACGTCACCGTGGTCATCGGCGCATACGTCCCCCTGACCATGCCCTCCATCGCCGGGCTCAACCCCATCGTGGTCTGGGTGCTGATCATGCTGGCCTACGCCTACATCGCCTCGGTGCTGCCGGTCACCACGCTGCTGCAGCCCCGCGACTACATCAACGGCCACCAGCTGCTCGTGGCCCTGACCCTGCTGGGCCTCGGCGCGGTGGTGGCGCATCCCACCTTCGTGGCTCCCACGGTGAACATGTCGCCCGAAGGCGCGCCCCCAATCCTGCCCTTCCTGTTCGTGGTCATCGCCTGTGGCGCGATTTCCGGGTTCCACTCCCTTGTTTCCTCGGGAACAAGCGCCAAGCAGTGCGAATCCGAAAAAGACTGCCTGTTCATCGGCTACGGTTCCATGCTCACGGAATCCGCGCTCTCAACCCTGGTCATCGTGGCCGTGGGCGCGGGCATCGGTCTGGGCATGACCCAGTCCGACGGCAGCATCCTCACCGGCACGCAGGCCTTCACCACGCACTATGCCTCCTGGTCCTCGGCCGCCGGCCTCGGCGCCAAGCTGGGCGCATTCGTGGAAGGCTCGGCCAACCTCATGGCTTCCTACGGCATTCCCAAGAACATCTCCCTGGCCATCATGGGCGTGTTCCTGGTGAGCTTCGCGGCCACCACGCTGGACAGCGCCACCCGCATCCAGCGCTATGTGGTGGGTGAGCTGGCGCAGGCATACAAGATGCCCGCACTGGCCAAGCCCAACGCAGCCACCTTCATCGCCGTGGGCACCGCCGCAGTGCTGTGCTTCAACGGCGGCTTCGGCATTGCCGAGGTCAAGAAGGGCGCACTGGCCCTGTGGCCCCTGTTCGGCACCGTGAACCAGCTCATGGCCGCCATGGCCCTGCTGGTCATCACCGTGTACCTTGCGCGACGCAAGGCTCCGGCCTATATCACCGGCATCCCGCTGGTGTTCATGATCGCCATGACGGGCTGGGCCATGGTCTACAACCTCCAGAACTTCATGACCAAGGGCAACATGATGCTCTTCGTCATCGGACTCATCGTCCTGCTGCTGGAAGTATGGATGATCTTCGAGACCCTCGTGGTCATGAAGAAGGTCGCCAGCGGCGAGGCCGAGCCCGTCGAGGACTGCGCCTAACCGCACCGCCTGAAAACATCGAAGGCCGCCGGATTTTCCGGCGGCCTTTTTTTTCGGCAAAAGGATCAATGTTTGCGATCAATGCGGACGCTGTTCACAGCCACTTTTTTTTCTGCTAGCGTATAGAAAAAATCTAGACACAGTGCCCGGGGAGGCGGAAATCCATGTCGATGCATAAAATCAGGGCAGTATTCAAAGACCTTACCGCAAAAGTGGACAGGGACAGGGAGGCCGCACTTTTCGAGGTGCAGGAACTCAAAAAGGACCTCGGCGAAATGCAGCGCCATCTTTCGGGGCGCAAGAAACAGACCTCGCTGGAGCCCGAGGATTTCATCCGCTCGGCCTACGACATTGCCCACCATTTCCGGGGCATGAAGCAGCGTCTGGCCATTCTTCAGGAACTGGAAGAGGAGATGAGGGTTGCAGACGCCCTTGAGTATCTGGAATCCCGGGGCGCGAAAATGCTGCAGCGGCCGGCCGGATGGCACTGGACCAGTTCACAGGACGAACGATTCCTGCTGCACGAGGATGATCCGCTCAAGGCCGAAAAAAAGCTGCGCACCCTGCTCGCCAACGGCAAGCGACGGAAAAAAACCAGAAAAAAGAAAAAATAAGGCGCGACAAGCCTGCCTGCCGCGCCCGGAAAAAACCCATACCGAATGACTCAGCCGTGCACCCGTTCGGTGATCCACTGGCCCTTTGCCATGCGGTATTCCTTCATGGCCTGCACCAGATCATAGGAAATGTTCAGGTTGCCCTTGCCCACCCCCAGCTCGATGTGCGGCTTGACCGATCCGTGGTAATCCGAGCCGCCGCTCTTGAGCAGCCCCAGCCTGTCCGCCAGTTCACCGAACCGGCGCGTGGTCACTTCGTCATGCTCGGAATAATAGACCTCCATGCCTTCGAGACCGAGGTCGCGCAGATTGCCCACCACCGACTCCACCAACGGGAATGACGGCCCGATGATGTAGGGATGCGCGAGTACGGATGTGGCCCCGATCTCGGCCAGCACGCCGAGGGCCTGCTCCTGATTCAGCTTGCGCTTGGGCACATAGGCCCGGCCGTTGTCGCCCAGATAACGCCCGAACGCCTGCTGCACGTTGTCCACCACCCCGAGGGAGACCATTTCCTGCGCAATGTGCGGCCGCCCCACCGTCCCCCCGGCACGGGCCGCCACGCCCTCGTAGGTAATGTTGACGCCCAGCCTGCGCAGCTTGGCCACTATCTCGTGGTTGCGCACGCGCCGTCCCTCCTGCACCCATTCAAAGGCCTTGAGCAACGGCTCGGGATTCTCGGGAACCCACAGGCCCACGATGTGAATCCAGCCGGCGCCTTCCGGCGACTCCACGCTCAGTTCGCAGCCCGGAATGACCTCCACCCCGAATTCCTTTCCGGCCTCCATGGCCTCGGGCAGCCCCTGAATCGTGTCATGGTCGGTCAGGGCCAGGGCCTCGATCCCGGCTTGTGCGGCCCTGCGAACCAGCTCCCGGGGAGAAACCGTGCCATCCGATGCCGTGGAGTGCGTATGCAAATCAATCATCGTCAATAATCCTGTTGTATTTGATAATCTATCGGGCCTCACGTATGTTCGGCAAGAGGACTAGATGTACCGTGTTGCGGGGCAAAAGGCCACAACACCAGAGACCAAGGCATGATTATACTTCCCACCGCAACCATGCCCCCGTATATCTGGCTCAGAGTGGGAAACCTTTCATCAGCGAGGGCACCATGGACATAAAAAAGGAAATCCTGCTGGAGACCGGAACCAACGAACTGGAAATCCTTGAATTCTTCATCAACGAGCCGGGGAAAAACGGGCAAATGGATTCCTGTTATTTCGGGGTCAACGTTGCCAAGGTCATGCAGGTCATCGAAAGCCCGGACCTTGAACCGCCGGAATCCGCGCCCCACCCGTGCTTCATGGGCACCATCCCCCTGCGCGGACATATCCTGCCGGTGCTGGACCTTTCCATCTGGCTGGGCATGGACAGGGTCAAGGACCCGCTGGACGTGGTCATCGTCACCGAATTCAGCCAGTCCGTAACCGGATTCCTCGTGTCGGGCGTCACGGAAATCCACCGCGTGGGCTGGCCCGAAGTCATCCCGCCCCAGGGCGTGCTCAGTACCGCGGATCAGAACACCATCATCGGCCTCGTGGACATCAACGACCATTTCATCCAGCTGCTCGACCTGGAGCACATACTCTCGGCGCTGGACCCCACGAGCCAGGATGCCCTGTGGACCGCGGACGTGCGGGCCGAAAACCAGGTCACCGCGCTGGTGGCCGACGATTCCGCGACCATCCGGGCCATGCTCAAGAACAATCTGGAGGCCGCCAACTTCCGCATCATGCTCACCAACACGGGCGAAGAAGCCCTGAACAAGCTGCAGGAACTCAAGGCCACGGCAGAGGAACAGGGCAAACGCGTTAATGATTTTCTGGACATCGTCATTGCCGACATCGAAATGCCGCGCATGGACGGATTCACCCTGACCAAGAACATCAAGGAAGACAATGCCCTGCAAAACCTGCCCGTGATCCTGTATTCGTCCATCATCACGGACGAGTTGCGACACAAGGGCGACTCGGTGGGCGCAAGTGCGCAGATATCCAAGCCGGACATGGACAAGATGGCCGGACTGGCCATCGACCTGCTGGGCAGGGAAGCCGGGGCGTCCTGACCCTCTGCCCCCAGTTTGGCGTTGCCCTGCGTTGCGGACGCAGGTACAACCACGGGCAGAAACCAACCCGGAGGAACAACCCATGGCTTTGAACAAGGAACTGCTGGATATATTGGCCTGCCCGGAATGCAAGGGCGAACTGACCCTGCTGCCGGACGAGGACGGCCTGTACTGCCCGAAATGCGCTGTGGTCTATCCCGTCAAGGATGAAATCCCCATCATGCTCACGGATCAGGCCGTAGCCTATGACGATTGGGAAGGCAGCAAGGCGTAAGAACGTTCCATCACGGAAGGCCAGGGCCCGGCGGACACAGTCCGCCGGGCCCTGGCCGTTTTATGTGTTATTTTTTTGCCCCTGCCCCTTGCCTTGCGTGCCCCGCGGATTATTCTTGAAAAAGTTATCCACAACACGTGGCGGCATGTTGACAATACGATAGGCAGTCTTATTTATCTCCATGTAAACGACGACAAGGAGGTTGGATATGGTACTTGATTTCAATACGTTGTATTCGCCCTTCGACCGTTTCGACAAACTGTTCGAAGAATTTCTGAGCCCGGGGGTGGCCGGCCGCAAGAGCATGGCCTACCCGCCCCTGAACCTGAGCCAGGACGACGACACCATCTACGTCCGGGCGGAGATTCCGGGTGTGGACATGAGCGGCATCGAGCTGACCCTGACCGACAAGACACTGGTGCTCAAGGGAGAACGCAAGGCCGAGGAAGGCAAATACTATCGCCAGGAACGGCCCGCCGGAGTTTTCCACAGGGTTATCAACCTGAACATCCCGGTGCAGCGCGACAAGGTCAACGCCACCATGAAGGACGGCCTGCTCACCGTGGCCCTGCCCAAGGCAGAGGAAGTCAAGCCGCGCACCATCAGCATCGACGTGAAGTAAAGGAGGCAAGCCATGAGTGACGTCATGAAAAAGGAAGACAAAAGCCTGCCCACCTTCCGTCCGGCAACGGACATTCTGGAACGCGAGGACGGCTTCTACATCTATATGGACCTGCCCGGCGTGCACAAGGACGCCCTTGTCATCGACCTGCAGGAAAACGACCTGACCGTGTCGGGAAAAACCTCGTATCCGGCCCCGGAAAACGAACGGTATTCGGAAATGCAGTTCGGCAACGGCGAATACCGGCGAAGCGTGTCCCTTTCGGACATCGTGGACCGTGAACGGATCAGGGCCAACCTCAATGACGGCGTGCTGGAACTCTATCTGCCGCGCGTGGAAAAGACCCAGCCCAAACGCATCGAGATCACCAGCGGGTAACCCCGCATACCTTCCCCCACAAAAAAGCGAGGCTGCCGTTTTCGGCAGCCTCGCTTCATATTGAAATAAAAAATTTCTTGACTATCGATAACTTTTCGAAAGCTATTGTTTAGCCATACAGGCCCAATCAGCTCGACCATGTGTCCAGATCAATGACCCCGGTGCGCGCGGCAAAGCGCAACAGTTCCACCGTGGAGGAAAATCCGAGCTTGCGCATCATGTTGGCGCGATGATTTTCCACGGTTTTGGGGCTGATGAACAATTCCTCGGCAATCTCACGCGTGGTCTTGCCCTCCACCACATGCTGCATGACCTGCCGCTCCCGAGAGGTCAGCAGGGAGACGGGGTCATTTTCGCCTTCGTCCTCGTCGCTCAGGTTCACGAGTCGCTGCATGACCTCGGCGGAAAGCGCGCTGTCCAGAAACATGCCGCCCGAGGCAACGGATTTGAGACCTTCAAGCAGCTGGGTTCCTGCGGATTTCTTGATCATGTAGCCGTTGGCCCCGGCCCGAAAGGCCTCCACAATGTAATCGGCCTCGGAATGCATGCTGATGACAACATACTTGGTGTTCGGCAACTTGCTGCGCAGTTCCGCAATGGTCTGGATGCCGCTCTTGCTCGGCAGGGCTATGTCCATGAGCACGATGTCCGGCCTGTGTTCAAGGGCACGATCCATGGCCTCGGTTCCGCTTCCGGCCTCGGCCACCACCGAAAAGCCCTCAGCCTCACGCACAATCGCCTTGAGCCCCTCCCTGAACAGAGGGTGGTCGTCAACTATCATCACCCGCATATGTCTCGCTCCCCTTACGGCCCTTCGCAACAATCCCAAACCGTGGACACGGCTTCCGTAAAATACGAACATGCCCAGCAAGGCACAGTAACCGATTCCCGCAGAGAAATGAAGTGGACCATCCGCCCCCTGCAGATCGACCTCAGCGCGCCTTCAGGCCCGCTATCCACGAAGCTGCCAGGGATGCATGCCCGGCCGAAACCGCCTGTACCAGCGACCCGGCTTCCCCTGTTTCGACATCACCCTTGTTGCCCGGAACCACGGACGGAGCTTTTTTCAGGTCATCCACCACCACGGTAACGGGTTTGCCGCGCTTGTCGCGCAATGTTTCCAGCCCGCTGCGAAACGAACGCCATGCGCGTCCGGAAGGAACAATCCACAGGGACGGCACGCCCAGCCGCGCCACCTGTTTCAAATCCGGCGCTGCGCCCCTGGCCTCTGGCAGGCAGATCAGGAAGTCCGGATTGCTCCCCGGCAAAAGCGTTGCGCGCACAGCTTCGGCGCACCCTTCGCCAACCCCCAGATATCCTGAAAGGCTGTTGCCGACTTCCGGATGTTTTCTCAAATTTTCCAAGACTTTGACAGCATCTCCGGCAGCGTCGGGCGCCCGCTTGACGCCCTCCTGCCCGCATCCCTGCGGCGAAAAGGCCATGAGTACGGTTCCGTGCATGCCCAATGCGCGCACAGCCCCCTGCACCAGCGCCGGCGGAATGCACTCGCTGCCATGCAACAGCACCACGCCCGGATAGGTTCCCTTGGTGGGAGGCAGGGTCACGATGCCGTCCACCTCGGCCTTGCCCGTGGCAACACGCACCTTTTCCTCGCGAAAATGAATCTTGGACGGAAACAGCCCCTTTTCTCCGTCCGGCAGATAGATGAACCGCTCGATGCGGTCGTCCTTGGCCAGGAACGTCACCGAACCCGTCACCGGTTCGTCCTTGTCCAGCGATGGCCCTATGGTATAAATATATTTATTGAATTTCTTGAGTCTGCGCAACTCGCCCCGATAGGAATCATAAATCAGAAAGCGGCCGTAGGCCGTGTTGCGCGCATCGATGATGGTCACGACCCTGCCCCCTTCCACACGGAACTGGCCCGCGAACTCATCCGGGGAATAGGAATAATAGTCCGCAAACATCATGCGCCCGAACCGCGCCTCGGCACCGCGGTGGGCCACCGCGTCCATCTGGATGTGATGGACGCCTTCCTCGGATTCATCCGAAAACGTGGGCGCCGGAGTTGGGCTGATGTCCTTGACGCCGGGCTCCGGTTCGACAATTTCCGCCGGGGCGGGCGCCGAGTCCGATACCGTGGGCAACAACGGCGGGGGCTTGCGGGTCAGCACCACGGTTTTATCCGCAGGCAGGCCGGGTTTCCGGGCCTGCAACGGGTCCTTGGACGGAGCAGGCATGGACGCAACCGGAGCAGGAACCGGTGCAGGCATTGGCATCGGTGCAGGTTCGGGCTCCACCTCGGTCAGTTCCACGTCGATGATGGACAGGTCTTCGGGCTCGAAAGAGCCCACGGCGGAGACAAGCACCACTGCGGCCGCCGCGTGTATCAATAACGACAATATCCAGCTCAACGTTCGCATGGAAATCCCGAGAAAAGCTTTGGCGGCCGGGAATGACTGCCTTCAAACAATGTAGCCACCCATTTGAAATTATGCAAGAAGCCCGGAACATTTTGCCCATTGCCGTAAACAGGCACGCCGACAGCGCACATGATGCCGTCGCCCCGGCGGTATGGACTGCCCCGGCGTATTGCGTTACCCGACAAATATGAACATCGCGTCGCACACTATCTGGGTTTCCAGTCAGGACACGGACCTTGTGAACAGGCTTGGAAAACTGCTGCGCTCCCGGCCGGAATACACACTCCGCCCAGTGAACGGAACGGGCGCCATTCCCCGCCCCGATACGCCGCTGCACACCACCGCGGTGATCGCCGTTCCCGCCTGCGCCCCGGACCGTCTGCCCGATTTCGTGAAGCGCATGACCGGGGAAACAGACGGCATCCCGCTCATCGTGCTCGCACCACAGGGCACGAACAGGGAAAACCAAGCGCTGGCCGCCGGAGCCCTGGAGTACCTTGAAGACGACGAAGCCCTGGAAAAAACGCTGCCCATGGCCTTGCGCCATGCCCTGTCCGGCTCCCGGCAGGCAGGCATGTGCCCGGAACACGCGGGCATGGCCCAGCAAATGGCCCGCACCGGAAGCTGGCACATGGACGGCAACAGGCAAGTGACCTGGTCCGAGGGCATGTACCAACTGCTGGACTGCAGGCCCGAAGATCTGACCGGATTCGAATCCCTGCGCAACTACATCCACCCGGACGACAGAAACACCTTTGACCAGGCCAACCGGGCCACCCTCGACCAGGGCTGGCCGCTGGATTTCGAATACCGAATCCTGCGCCGAAACGGCGAAGTCCGCCATATGCACATCAGGCGGCATGTGGAGATGGACTACGCCGGGCAACTGGTATGCGCCCACGGCATTGCACGGGACATCACGGCGCAGAAATACTACGAACGAACGCTGGAACAACGGGACAACGTGCTCCACGCCGTGAGCCGCGCGGTGGGGCTGTTCCTGCGCGATCAGGACATCAGCACCGGGGCCGGCGGCGTATTGCAGGCTCTGGGCCTGTCGCTGGGGTGCGACGCCTGCCTGCTGCTTGGAAATCACAGGGAATCCCCCAACCTGCCCGGCACCACGGAACATCAATGGCTGGCCGAGCCCCTTCAAACGTCGGCAAAGGAACATGCCTCCCTGCAGCTGGACCGTTTGCCCCGCTGGCAGGAACGACTCGGCGCAGGCAAGGGCGTCATGGGGCAAACCAGAAACTTTCCGGCCCGGGAACGGGACGTGCTCGCCAGCAACGGAATCAGCTCTGTGCTGGCCGTGCCGGTGTTCGTGGACGGCAACTGGTGGGGCACCCTGTGCGCCCTGCATTTCCGAAACGAACGCGAATGGCAGCCCACCGAGGCCGAATCGCTGGCCGTGGCAGCGGAAATCATGGGCAACGCCATACTGCGTGAACGCATGCAGCAGAAACTGGTTGCCGCCAACGCCGCCGCCGAACAGGCTTTCAGGGACGCAGAAGAGGCCAACAAGGCCAAAAGTCGTTTTCTGGCCAACATGAGCCATGAAATCCGCACGCCCATCAGCGGCATCATCGGGCTCGCGGAAATGACCATCACCACCGGCCTCAAGCCGGAACAGCGCAACAACCTGGACATGATCCGCGACGCCGCAAAATCCCTGCTGGCGCTGGTCAACGACGTGCTGGACATCTCCAAGATCGAAGCGGACAAGATGACCCTTTCCACGGGCGACTTCGACCTCGTGCCCGCGCTGGAACGCATGGTGCAGCCCTTTCAGGCCCAGGCCCGGCACAAGGGGCTGGCCATGGACATGCGCATCGACGAGGACGTTCCCCGGCGCGTGCATGGCGACGAGGAACGGCTGGGCCAGATCATGCGCAACCTGCTGAGCAATGCCGTCAAATTCACGGATGCGGGCCACGTGGACATCTCCGTGGAATCGGGCGCCTCGAACAAAGACCGTTTTTCCGTGATCTTCCGGGTGGCGGATACGGGCATGGGCATTCCCGCAGACAAGCAGGACACCATTTTCGACAGTTTTTCCCAGCTGGAAAGCCCCAAGGGAAAACTGCATCAGGGCACGGGACTTGGCCTGGCCATCACCAGTGAGCTGGTGGCGCTCATGCACGGCGACATCACAGTCTCCAGCGTACAGGGGCGCGGCAGCCTGTTCACCTTTGAAATCTGGTTCTCACAGCCCGCCAGCAGCCACGACAAGGCTCCTGCGCAGGCGGAAATCCTGCCGTCGCTCATGAACCTGCGCCTGCTGCTGGCCGAAGACAATCCCCTGAACCAGAAATTCCTGACCCACTTCCTGACCATGTTCGGGCATACCGTGGTGCTGGCGCACAACGGGGCGGAGGCGCTGGAAGCCCTGCGCAACGAAAAAGAGCCGTTCGACCTGATCCTCATGGATGTGCAGATGCCGGAAATGGACGGGCTGGAAACGGCCCGGGCCATCCGCAAGGGAAAGGCGCGCACCACGCACCGCAACACGCCCATCATCGCCCTGACAGCCTATGCCATGAAAGGAGACCGGGAAAGGATACTGGCCTCGGGCATGGACGATTACGTAAGCAAACCCGTGGACATGAAAAAGCTCTCCAACGCCATTTCCCGGTTGGTGCAGGCCGCCAGAAAGCCGACCGGACACGCCTGCGCCCTGCCGCGCCGCACCATGCCCAGAACAAAATCGACAGCGGCAACGCCCAACAGTTCGCCGCTGGACATGGCCGCCCTGACAGAACGTTTTCAGGGCAATACGGAACTGCTGGTCGAAATTCTGGAGCTGTTTCTCAGGGAAGCACATGAAAAGGGTGAACAACTCAACGAGGCGCAACAGGCGCACGATGCGGCCGGGCTTGCCAAGGCCCTGCATTCCATTTCCAACATGGTCAGCCATGTGCACGCGCTGGACATCATGAACGAATCGCGCCAGCTGGAGCGCTGGGCCACGCAGGGGCGCATGGACCTGGCCTGCAGCGGGTTGCAGGGGCTGCGCCAGCGCTTCAACCGGGTTGTGGAAGCCGTGCGCCTCCATTTGGCGAAACTCAGGAAATAGCCCCGGCCAGCCCGCCCGGGATCAAATCATTCCCCGGGCATGGGCCATGACCACGCCCAGGGCCATGGCATTGAGCTTGGTCTCGTCCGTGTCTGCGCGTGAATTGAGCACCACAGGAGCGCGGGTTCCCACCACCACGCCCGCAGCACGGGCCCCGGCAAAATACATGAGCCCCTTGTAGAGGATGTTTCCGGCGGCCAGATCCGGGGCCAGCAGAATGTCGGCGTTACCGGCCAGAGGGTCGTCCATGTTCTTGTGCTGTGCGGCGTGCACGGAGACCGCGTTGTCCAACGCATACGGTCCGCCCACCCGGCAACCGGGCAACCGCCCGTCCCGGTTCATGGCCACCAGTTCCTGTGCGTGGACCGTGGCCTCCATCTTGGGATTGACCTTTTCGGACTCGGCCAGCACGGCCACCACCGGGTTCTCCAGCCCCAGGGCGTGGGTCACCTGCAGTGCGTTGGTGACCATGAGCGCCTTTTCCTCCAAACTCGGCTTGATGGCCATGGCCGCGTCCGTGAGATAATACATGCGCCCGGCAGCGGGCATTTCCATGAGCACAGTATGGCTGATCATGGCCTGCTCGCGCAACCCGCACTCCCGGTTGAGAACGGCGCGCAGAAATACGCCGGAATCCAGAAAACCCTTGAGCAGTACGTGCGCCCGGCCCGAGGCGACCAGTTCCACGGCCTTTGCCGCGCCCTGTTCCTCGCCCGGGGCGTCGTGTATTTCGCACCCGGCCACGCACACGCCCAGTTCCCGGGCAAGGGTGCGGATGGCTGCCTCCTCGCCAACAAGGTCGAAACGGCCGATGCCATGTGCCTGCGCACGGCCCACGGCCTTGAGCACTTCGCGGTCGTGGGCGCAGGCAACGGCAATGCGCGCGCGGCTTCCAAGGCGTTCGGCCTCGTCCAGCAAGGCGTCCATGTTCCGGATCCGGGTACGGTTCTCGACACAATCCATGGGGAATCTCCGAAAATGCGGGGATGTTCTCGGTCGGCGGCCCGGCCCGCATGCACGGCCACATCTTGAGCTAATACGTGATGTTCGCTTTTTCAAGCCCGCAAACAACGTTTTGCGAATTTCAAGGACATCTTCTTTGCTATTTCGCGGCAAACCGAATACAACAATGTGACGCATACTCTACGTATAGTCACACATGAGGAGGGAGCAATGCTTGTACGCGAATGGATGACCTGCAATGTCATCACTCTTGGTGTAAATTCTTCTATCCTTGATGCTGCCGAAATATTGAGGGAAAAGAACATCCGTCAGTTTCCGGTAATCGACGATGACAACCAATTGGTCGGCATCGTTTCCGACCGCGACATCCGCGATGCCATGCCGAGCAAGTACGTGCCCGGGGACGGGGCTGCCAACGGCGGCCTGACCACGCTCACCGCGGCCGACATCATGACCCCGGACCCCATCTCCACCAACTCGGACACCTGCATGGACATCGTGGCCGAGGCCTTGGTCAAGAACAAGGTGGGCGGCCTGCCCGTTGTGGACAACGGCGTGCTCAAGGGCATCATCACCCAGGCCGACGTCATGCGTTTTCTCTGTAGCACCACGGGCGTGATCCGGGGCGGCATCCAACTGGCCTTCCGGCTCGAAGCCCGGCCCGGACCGCTGGCCGACCTGCTGAGCGACCTGCGCGACAAGGGCGTGGTCTTCACCAGCGTGTTCACGGCCTATGACCTGGACAATCCGGGCTACCGCCACGCCTATCTGCGCGTTTCCGACACCGGTGACCGCACCGTGGAAAAACTGGTGGAACATTTGCAGGCAGCCTATGAACTGCTCTATTACGTCAACGAGGGCGTGACCATCGATCTGGCCTAGCGCGGCCACCGTCACTGCACAAAACAAGGCCCCGGACGCATGTCCGGGGCCTTGCTATTCGGCCAGCTGTTGCAAACAATATGCGCCCAATGAAAGCCTGCACTGGCGTTGCGGTGCCCACGCACCGACGGCACGGCCGTACCGCCCCATGCTTCCTGCCGCGTCCACCCTGCAGCCCCAAGCATCCAGAAAATGCTCTTTTTTGCATCAAGGCGATCATCGTGCCGCGGTATACACAGACCCGCCTCCCTGCCATCCTACAGGCTGTCGAGAACAGTGCGAGGGCAAGGCGAAAAAAAAAGCAGGGCCTCGCGTACTCCGTGTACGCGAGGCATTGCTCTTTTTGCACCAACGCAGCCATCGTGCCGTTATCGGCAGCCTGCGGTTACTGTAAATATTCCAGATAGCGAATCTTGATCTGCTCCCGCCGGCCTGCTTCGGTGAGTTCGCGCATGACCGCGTTGAACTCCTTCAGCCGCGGGGCAAACCGGGATGTCGACGAGAGCACCATGTAGACCTTGTTTTCGGCCTGATACACGTAGGGGGCCTGGACAATGCAGTCCGCATAGCGATTCTTGCGCAGCAGCAACCGACCGGTGACCTCGGACAGGGCCACCACGTCGAGCCTGTGATTCTTGAGCTTTTCCAGATTGAGGAGCGCCTTGCGCACCGGCTCCTTGGTCAGCTTCATGTCGTTGTCAAACCGCGGAAAATACCGGGTGCCGAACGTGGTGCCGATGCGTTTGCCATACAGGTCGTCAAAACGCCGCACGGTATCGCGGTCCTCGCGGCGCACGAAAAAGGCCTTGTTTGAACTCGAATCGTAGGAAGGCTCGATGAACAGCAGGAATTCCTCGCGCTCCAGGGTCTTGAGCACCCCGGTCATCAGGTCGATCTCACCCTTGCGCATGAGTTCCAGCCCGCGTGCAAAGGGAACATGCACGAACTGAACGTCAAGGTGCAGCCGGTCGGCCAGTTCACGCATGAAATCGATGTCCACCCCCCGTTCCTTGCCCGGACTGCCGATCTTCCAGGGAGTCATGCGGCTGAACTGCACACGCAACACATCGCGTTCCTGCGCCCGCACCGGCGGGCTGCTCAGGAAAAGCATGCATGCGACAATGATACCCGCAACTATTCCTTTCAAGAAAGGCACTCCCGAAAACATGGTTCAAGCCAGCCCCGGCCAGCCTCCATTCTGATCATAAACAAAACGACGCCAAAGGGAAAACCCCTTGGCGTCACTAATTTTATTGACTTTAATTCCCTACCCGCCCAAATAGGCCTTTTTGACTTCCGGGTCGTCCATGAGCTGGTCGCTCGGTCCCTGCGCCACGATTTCGCCGGTGTCGATGACATACCCGCGGTCCGCGAACTTGAGCGCAAGGTTGGCGTTCTGCTCGATGAGCAGAATGGTCATGCCTTCCCTGTTCAATTCCTTGAGGGCGCGGAACATGTCGTACATGAGCAGCGGGGCCAGCCCCATGCTCGGCTCGTCCAGCATGATGAAGGTGCACCCGGACATGAGCGCGCGGCCCACGGCCAGCATCTGCTGCTCGCCGCCGGAAAGGGACTCGCTCTGCTGCTTGCGCCGCTCGTGCAGGCGCGGAAACAGCGAGTAGACGCGCTTGTAATCGCGCTCCACGTCCGTGGGCGTGTCCTTGCGGGCATAGGTAGCCAGCCGCAGGTTCTCCTCCACCGAAAGGTTGCCGAAGATGCGCCTGCCCTCGGGCACCAGCGCAAGGTGCAGGTCGGCCACGATCTTGTCCGGCACCCAGTCCAGCAGGGATTGTCCGTCATACAGGATGTCGCCTTCGATCACCTTGGGAGCCTCGGGCGGGGGCAATCGCGAAATGGACATGAGCGTGGTGGATTTACCCGCCCCGTTCGCGCCGATAAGCGTAACGATCTCGCCCTTGTCCACGTACAGGGAAACACCATGCAGGGCTTCGATGTTGCCGTATTTGACCTTGAGGTCCCTGATTTCAAGTAGCTTACTCATATGTTGTCGTCTCCCAGATACGCCTTGATGACCGTGGGATCGTTCTGAATCTGTTCGGGCGTGCCCTCGGCGATGGTTGCGCCGAAGTCGATGCACTTGATGTACTGGCACAGGCTCATGACCACCTTCATCTGGTGTTCGATCATCCATATGGTGATGTCGAAATTGTCATGAATCCAGCGCACCAGCTTGATGAGCCCTTCCACGTCCGCGGAGTTCAGGCCCGCGGCAGGCTCGTCCAGCAGCAGCAGCTTGGGCTTGGTGGACATGGCCCGGGCTATTTCCACGCGGCGCTGCAACCCGTAGGGCAGGTTGGTGGGCAGTTCATGCGCGAATTCCTTGAGGTCCATGGCCTCCAGCATTTCCCAGGCAATGCCGTCGATGCGCGCCTCGCCCTTGCGGTACCGTCTGGTGCGCAGGAACGAATCGAACACCGAATACCCCAGCCGGTAGTGCTGGGCGACGCGGATGTTGTCCAGCACGCTCATGTCGTGCCAGAGCCGGATGTTCTGGAACGTGCGGGCAACGCCCATGGCCGTTACCTGATGCGGCTTGAGCCCGCGCGTGTCCTTTCCGTCAAAGGTGATGGAACCCTCGGTGGGCTGGTAGAACCCGGACACGAGGTTGAAGATGGTGGTCTTGCCCGCGCCGTTGGGACCGATCAGCCCCACCAGCTCGCCGCCCTCAAGCTCCATTTCGAACTTGGAAACCGCCTGCAGCCCGCCGAAGCGCTGCGTCATCTCGTCTATGGTAATCAGTGACATTGTGCGGCCTCCCTATTTGAACCTGAAGTAGCGTTTCAGCCGGGGGAACACGTCGCTCAGTTCCTTGTTGCCCAGTATGCCCTCGGGCCTGAACTGCATGAGCAGCACCAGAATCAGCGGGATGATGACCCACTTGACGATCTGCAAGGGCCGCAGCGCCTCCAGCAGCAGGGTGAACAGCACGGCCGAAAGCACCGAGCCGGACAGGGAGCCCATGCCGCCCAGATAGACCATGACCATGCATTCCGTGGACTTGAGGATGTTGAACGACTGCGGGTTCACATAGCCGATCACGTGGGCGAACAGCCCGCCCGCGACTCCGGCCAGCCCCGATGAAAGCATGAAGGCCACCAGTTTCATCTTGTTGGTGTTCACGCTCATGATCTCGGCCGCGATCTCGTCCTGACAGATGGCGGAAATGCCCTTGCCGTACGTGGAGGAGACGAACCGGCGGATGATCCAGATGGTGAACACGGTACCGAGAATGGTCCAGATCATCATCCACGGGATGTCCACCACGTCGCCCATGGCGTAGACCACCTGCTTCATGCCCATGAATCCGCGCGAACCGCCGATGATCTCGAGGTTCTCGATGCCGGAGATGACCATGTAGTTCACGGCGATGGTGATGATTGCCAGATAGTCGCCGCGCGTCTTGAAGGACGGCACGGCCACGAGTATGCCCACCAGTGCGGCCACCACGCCGCCCGCCAGAATGGCCAGCGGCATGAAGAACACGGCCATGTCCGGCGGCAGGATTGGCGCGCCGAAGATCTTGTTCTGGGCGAAGAGCACCACGGTGATGACCGAGGACACGTATGCGCCCACGCACATGAAGGCCGCGTGGCCGCAGGAGAATTCGCCCATGTAGCCGTTGACGATGTTCAGGCTCGAACTCAGGATGATGTTGATGCCCATGAACATGATCACCGACTGCACATACAGGTCCACCATGCCGAACTGTGCGGCGAGGACTATCAGCAGGCAGCCGGCGAAGAATGCGATATTGATTGCGTATTTTTGCATTTCGTATTCCTTGCGGTTGCCCTAGATTTTCTGGTGCCGGGCCACACCGAACAGACCGGTGGGTTTGATCCACAAAATGAGCAGCAGGATGGAAAAGGCGATGAGGTCGCGGAATGTGGAGGGGAAGACCGCCACCACGCCCACCTCGATGAACCCGAGCAGGAAACCGCCCACAAAGGCACCGCGAATGTCACCGATGCCGCCCACCACGGCCGCGATGAACGCCTTCCAACCGATGAGCGCGCCCATATAGGGCTCGAGGATCGGGTAGGACATGGCGAAGAGCATGCCCGCCAGCCCGGCGAACCCGGAACCGAGCACGAAGGTGAACACGATGACCGTGTCCACGGGAATGCCCATGAGCGGAATGGCGAACTTGTCATAGGACACCGCGCGCATGGCCATGCCGATGCGTGTACGGGTCACGATGAAGTTCAAAAACGCGAACGTGGCGAACGCCGCCACGATGACGATGACCTTGAGGTTGGTCACGGACACGTTGCCAAACGTCCAGATGGTCTTTTCCATGAGTTCGGGAAATTTCTTGCGGCTGGCGCCCAGCAGGGCCAGGTTCCCGTTTTCAAGGATCAGGCCGCACATGAGTGCGGTGATGACCACGTAGAGCCTGTGCGCCCCTTTCCGGCGCAGGGGCCGGTAGGCGATGCGCTCCAGGGTTACGCCCACGCCGGCGGTCAGGACCATTGTCAGCGGCACGCCGCAGGCCAATATGGCCCAGTTGGGCAGGTCCAGCCCCTGCGTGCCGAGCACGAACACGGACACGCCGAACGCGATGTACGCGCCCACCATGAAAATATCGCCGTGGGCAAAGTTGATCAGCAGGAGCACGCCGTAGACCAGCGTATAGCCCAGCGCGATGAGCGCATAGAAGCTGCCCCACTGCAATGCGTTGATGATGTTTTGAAATAAAGCTTCCACGTTGTTCCCCTGTCCACGCGCTTGCGGGATGAATCACGAAACGGGCGGGAGCCGGTAAACCGGCTCCCGCCAACAATTACCCGATTGTCGTTGATCGTCTCCCTAGGGGCAGACGGATTCCGCAAACACGAACTGGCCGTTCTCGTCGATGCGGACCACCACGGCGCACTTGATGGGGTCGCCCTGCGCGTCGAACTTCATGTTGCCGGTAACGCCGGCAAACTGCTTGACCGCGGCCAGGGAGTCGCGAATGGCCTTGCGTTCCTTGCGCACGTCGGAATCGATGGAACCGGCGTCCTGAATGGCCTGCAGCACGAGGCGGGTGGCGTCCCAGGTCAGAGCGGCCACGTCGTCAGGCGTGTAGCCGTACTTTTCGGTGTAGCGATCGATGAAAACCTTGGTGTCGCCCTTGGCGCCGGCCGCAGCATAGTGGGTGGAGAAGAACTGGCCCTTGCAGTCGTCGCCGCACAGGGTCATGAGCTCCGCGGAGCCCCAGGCGTCCGAGCCCATGAACGGGCCGTTCCAGCCGAGGTCGTGGGCCTGCTTGATGATCAGGGCCACCTGGTTGTAGTTGTCCGGAAGGAAGATGAAGTCGGGCTTGGCGGACACGATCTTGGTCAGCTGTGCCGAGAAGTCCTGGTCCTTGGTGCCGTGGGACTCAAAGGCCACCACAGCGCCGTCGCCGAACTTCTTGTTCCACTCGTCGCGGAAGATTTCGGCCAGCCCCTTGGAGTAGTCGTTGGAGATATCAAACAGCACGGCCGCGGTCTTGGCGCCGAACTGCTTGGCAGAAAAGTTCACGGCCACCGGACCCTGGAACGGATCGAGGAAGGCGGCGCGGAACACCCACGGACGGTCCTTGGTGGTGTCCGGGTTGGTGGACCACGGCGAAATCATGGGCACGCGGTTGTCATTGCAGGTGCCGCCTGCGGGCACGGCCTGCTTGGAGGAGTTGGGACCGATGATGGCCACAACCTGATCCTGCTCGATGAGCTTCAGGGCCGCGTTCACGGCAGATTCAGCCTTGGATTCGTTGTCTTCGTACACGAATTCCAGCTTGTACTGCTTGCCACCCACTTCAAGTCCGCCCTTGGAATTTATGTCTTCCTTAAGCATTTCGGCAGCATACTTGGACGCCTCGCCCACCTTGGGGATATCACCGGTCATGGGAATGTTGAAGCCGATCTTGATGGTATCGCTATCTCCACCGCCGCAACCGGCCAGCATGAACGCCCCCACAATGAGAAGAGCGGCCATCAGACCGAGTTTACCGAAAAAATCTTTCATACTGCCTCCTGGTACTTGTTGTGTCGAACGATTGTGGCGCAAACCCTCAGAAGCCAATACACAATTTAATAATAAACACAAAGCGTTGCGACGTATGTACCGCCGCACGGCACCTATGCGATGCGAAAGCATCGCATAGGTTTATTGCGCAAAAGACAAAAAAACAGCGCTTTCATTTTTCGTTTGAATCTTTTTTTAACTTTTTTGAAAAAATCGACACTTTTTTTGTTCTTCACTCCCTCCCCGAGAGGCGGCCCATCAAACAAATCCCGCAGATACACCGGCGAGCGCCAGCCTGTGGTCTTGCGGTTGCCCCTGATGCAGCGCCCGCTCCACAAACGCACCGGCCATGCTGTCCTCAAAAGGGCGGCCCGGACGGATTCGCTCAAATGCAAAAGACCACAACACAAAATAATCGATTATCATACCGAAATAAAATGATATAAGTTTAAAACCAACTTTCGACCGCAATGTGAAGCAAAGCACAAAACAATCGTCGGCGATCGAATCATCCTGCTGTCGTGTGTTGCATCTTGTGGAAGTCGAGTTTTCCGAGTACAAGGGTACAACATCTTGAAAAAGTCTAGACATCAGCCGGGCCAACTTGGGTTCGGATTTGGTGGAGGTAGATTTGAAGCAGAGCGTATTTGACGGTTTTCCGCAGGTGCTGGAGCAGCAGCGATACGCCCACGGCGGCAACCTGACAAAAATGGCCGAACAGGCCGGGTGCGCCGCGGACGAGATCTTGGACTTTTCCGCCAGCATGAACCCGCTCGGGCCGCCGGAATGGCTCGGCTCCGAGGTGGGGCGCGCGCTGAACGAGGTGACACACTATCCGGACCCGGACTGCACGGACCTGATAATGGCCGCGTGCGAGGCCTACAAGGTCTGGCCCGCGCAGGTGCTGCCCGGCAACGGCGCGTCCGAACTGCTGCAGGCCGTGGTGGGGCTGGGCGGGTATCGCCGCGCCGTCATCCCCTCGCCCACCTATGTGGACTATGAACGGCTGTGCGCGCTGCACCGGCTGGAAACCGAACACCTGCCCCTGAAGCTGGAAAACGGCTTTCAGGTGGATTTCGTCAAGCTGGGTTCCATGCTTACCACCCCGTCGCTCGTGTTCCTGTGCCAGCCCAACAACCCCACCGGGCAGGCGTTCGACCCGGCCGACCTGCGCGAAGTGGCCGCCATGTTCCCGCAGTCACGGTTCATCGTGGACGAATCCTACGCCGAATTCATGCAGGGTCACCCGGACCGTCTGGTCAAGAACCGTCCCTCCAACGTGATCACCATCATTTCCCTGACCAAATTCTTTTCCATCCCCGGGCTGCGTCTGGGGCTGGCCTTTGCCGATCCGGAAACCATCCTGCGCATGAAGAACCGGCTGCCTGCGTGGTCGGTCAACGCCATGGCCCAGCGCGTGGGCGCGCGCGCCCTGCGCGACACGGACTATGCCGAACGCACCCGCGAGCAGACCCGCCTGCTGCGCAACAGCCTGGCCTCGGCCCTGCGCGAACTGCCCGGCATCCAGGTCTTTCCCTCCAACGCAAATTTCCTGCTCTGCAAGATGGACCGGCTGGGCATGGATGCTCTGCCACTGTATGAAAAGCTGCTCAAGGACAAGGTCGCCATCCGGCTGTGCGGCAACTTCGAGGGGCTGGACAACCAGTGGTTCCGCATTGCCGTGCGCGGCGAGGACGACAACGACCGGCTGGTCCGGGCTCTGCGCCGCGCCACCGGTGTTTCGCGCGGGCCCGTGGTCAAGCGCAACCGACGCACCCCGGCCATCATGCTGCAGGGCACCTGCTCCAACGCGGGCAAAAGCGTGCTGGCCGCAGCCCTGTGCCGCATCCTGCTGCAGGACGGATTCCGCGTGGCCCCGTTCAAGGCCCAGAACATGTCGCTCAACTCCTATGTCACGGCCGACGGCGCGGAAATGGGACGGGCACAGGTCACGCAGGCGGCCGCCTGCCGCCTCGGGCCGGACGTGCGCATGAACCCGGTGCTGCTCAAGCCCGGCTCGGACGTGGGCTCGCAGATCATCGTCATGGGCAGACCCGTGGGCAACATGAGCGTGCGTGAATACGTGCAGTTCAAGCCCCGCGCATGGGAGGCCGTGAAGACCGCCTACGACTCGCTGGCCAACGAGCATGAGGTCATGGTGCTGGAAGGCGCGGGCAGTCCGGCGGAGATCAATCTCAAACACCACGACATCGTGAACATGGCCATGGCCAGGCATGCGGACGCCTCGGTCATTCTCGCGGGCGACATTGACCGCGGCGGGGTGTTTGCCTCGCTGGTGGGCACCATGAACCTGCTCACCCCGGCCGAACGCAAACGGGTGCTGGGTTTCGCCATCAACCGCTTCCGAGGCGATGCCTCCCTGCTGGACCCGGCCCTGAGCTTCACTTTCCAGAACACGGGCAAGCCCGTGCTGGGCGTTGTGCCGTACATCCACAACCTCGGCCTGCCGGAAGAGGATTCCGTGTCCTTCAAGGACGGTTTCCGGCCCGACGAAAAGGACAAGCTGCCCCCGGACCAATGCGTGGACATCGCGGTCATCGACCTGCCGCGCATCTCCAATTTCAACGACATCGACCCGCTCTACGCCGAACCGGACGTGCATGTACGCATCGTGGACTCCGCGCTGGAATTGGGCACGCCCGATGCGGTCATCATTCCGGGCAGCAAGAGTACGGTGCCGGACATGAAGGCGCTCAAGGGCATGGGCATGGCTGCGGCCATCCGCTCTCTGGCCCAAAACGGAACTACCCGCATCATCGGCATTTGCGGCGGTTTCCAGATGCTGGGCGAACGCGTGGACGACCCCTTCGGGCTGGAATCCGACTGCATCCGGCAGGAAGGGTTCGGGCTGTTGCCCGTGCAGACGGAGCTGACGCAGGACAAGACCCTCAAACGCACCGTGGGCGTGCATTGCAAAAGCTCCATGCGCGTGCACGGTTACGAAATCCATCATGGCGAGACACGCCCCCTGTCCTCCGAACTGCGCGTGGCCCTGCGCGACCGCGAGGACCAGCCCCTCGGATTCGGCCTGCCCGACGGCCGGGTCTGGGGAACGTATCTGCACGGCCTGTTCGATTCCGACGACTTCCGCCGCTGGTTCGTGGACCAGTTGCGCATGGACAAGGGGCTGGAGCCGCTGGAACACGTGCAGACCACCTTCAACATCGAGGCCGGGCTTGACCATCTGGCCAGCGTGGTGCGCGAATCGCTGGACATGGACCAGATCTACAATGCGCTTGGGTATGGCCCGTGTTGCAGGCAGGCGCCGCTTATCTACAAGTTGTAGCCTCCGGCGGGCCAAGGGGATTCCCTTGGCAATTCCTTTTGGGCGGCGGAAGGACTCATCTTTCGGGTGGTTGCGCTGACGCGCAGTGAAAAACTCTTTTTTATAGTTCATGCATGAGACGGTTGCGCTGACGCGCAGTCGGACACCGTAGAAGCACCTCTATTGAAGGTTTCGCCCTCCAGGGCGACCTTCTTTTTCTGCTGGCGCAGAGAAAAAGAAGGCAAAAAGCTGCGCTTGACCCGCAGCAGCCCGCGTTCCCTCTCGGCAAGTGCCGTAAACCTTCGCTCCGGGCCGAGCCTTGCTCGGCGAATCCTCCGCTCGCTTAAACGGCACTACGCCTCGTGGGTTTGAGCGGGGTTCGAGGGAAATCAATAGGCTGACCGACGAACAGGCGACGAGTTAATTGATCGAACGGACGCATTTGGTTGCCGCACAATTCCGAAGGACTTTTCCCTCTATTCCGAGTGTCGACTGGAATCGAGCCATCGTATGGCTCGGTGCGATGCTGTACGCACGAGGTCGGTGGTACAAGGTCTAGAAAATCAGCGAGGCACTTCAAATTGCCGACGCAGGGATTGGTTCGTGGGGAGGGAGAGGAAGGTAGGTCGCAGGAAGGGAGGAGAGGGAGGGGGACGCCCCCTCTCTTTCCTCCCTTCCTCAAATGGTTCTCGACTGATAGGTATAAAATACCCCTGTGCGAATGCGCGTCAGCGCAACCCAAAGAACTGAAAGGCTTGTCAATTTCATTGTTGTGCTGACGCGCAATCGTGCAGTGACACGTTGCACCAATCAAAGTAAAAAACTACGCCGAACAATTTCCCACACGCGTGAACGCACCACACAAAAAAGACCCGTTCAGATAAAACGGGCCTTTTCTTTCGTGCGCAAACGCGCAGGTAAAAACAACTACCCCTTGGCCACGCCATCCACAATCAGGTTGGGCAGCTCGTCCGTGTCGTCGGACTTGATGGGGAAATGCTCGGTGATGAGCTCGCCGCAACGCTGCACGGCCGTGCAAATGCCCTCGGCCGGGTTGCGCTCGCGCATGCTGCGGGTAACGATGCCCACAACCTCCTGCCAGACTTCAGGGCTGACCTTGTCGTTGATGCCCTTGTCCGCCAGCACCTGCACCATGCGCTCGTACACGGAAACATAGATGATGATCCCGGTCTGGTCGCGCGTGCGGTGCAATCCGTTGAGGAAAAAACTGGTTATGGCGGCCTCGTTCACTTCCTCTGCCATCTGGCGCTTGGAAAGAAACGGCTTCCTGAACACGGGAACCGTCCGCAATATAACCTGAAAAACAAGATAGCAGGCCAGAAACGCGGTCAGAAACATCCACATGTCGTTCGTGCCGAACCCTGTGCACAGGGCCAATGCCCCGGCCACGCCCAGCACCAGCGCCCCGAAGGCCACGGCCGCGGGATACTGGTAGCTCTCGGCCGCGATGACCGGCACGATCTCGCCGGACGTGCGCGTTTCCACGTCCCTGACGCATTCGATAATGCGCTTCTGCTCTTCCGGAGTGAGAAAACCTTTGGCACCCATTGCAGTTCCTTGAAGTCGTTTGTAGTTGATGGCGAAAAACCGATTCTACCAGCCGCCGGACGCGCCGCCGCCGCCGAATCCGCCGCCACCGCCGGAAAACCCGCCGAAACCGCCGCCACCGAACCCTCCCGAGGACCGGGACGAACCGCTCATCATGGACCCGGCGATAAGCAGCGGCAGTATGCCGCTGGAACGTCGTCCGCCGCGCCTGCCCAGACTCCCGAACATCCAGATGGGCACGAACAGGGCCAGAAAGACCAGCTTGAAAATGGACCCTGCGCCACCCGAACGTTCCCGTTTCAGGCCGCTGCCCTTGTATTCGCCGCGCACGGCCTTGGCCATGGCCGTGGTGGCCATGAGAAAGCCCTCGTCAAACCGGCCGGCCTTGAACGCGGGAGTCAGCACATTGTCGATGATCTGGCCGGAAAGCACGTCCGTGAGACGTCCTTCCAGACCGTAGCCCACCTCGATGCGCATCTTCCTGTCGCCCTTGCTGACCAGCAGCAGGGCACCGTTGTCCTTGCCCTTTTGCCCGATGCCCGCAGCCTCGGCCACGCGCAGGGAGAAATCCTCGAGGGAATCGCCCTGCAGCGAGGGAACCGTGACCACCACAACCTGCGTGGAGTCCGAGGCCTCCAGCTGCGTCAGCATGGCGTTGATCTGCTGTTCGGTCTTGGGTGAGATCATGTTCGCGTAGTCGTTGACCCGCGCCTTGACCTCGGGAACGTCCAGCGCCCGGGCCGACGGCGCGGCAAGAAAAATCGCGCATGCGAACGCGACCATTCCCAATACGGCCGTCAGGTGTCTGTGCATGAAGTGTGTGTGCATGGTGTGCCTATGGATTCCCGCTAGCTCTTGGACCCGAAGTCAACCTTGGGTGCGTTCTTGGCGCCGCTTTCCGCCGCAAAGAATTCCTTGCGCTCCAGATGCAACAGCATGGAGTTGGTCAGGGAATTCGGGAATTTGCGGATGGAGAAGTTGAACGCCTTGACCGCATCGTTGTAGCGCTTGCGGGCCACGGCTATACGGTTTTCCGTGCCTTCGATCTGGTGTTGCAATGCAAGAAAATTCTGGTTGGCCTTGATTTGCGGATACCGCTCCACCACCACCATGAGCCGGGACAGGGCCGAACTCAAACCGCCCTGCGCGTCCGCAAACTTCTGCAACGCTGCCTTGTCGCCCAATTGCTTAGGAGTGATGGTGGTTTGGGTAGCCTTGCTGCGCGCTTCCACAACAGCCTGCAAGGTATCCTTTTCGTGGGCTGCCGCCGCCTTGACCGTTTCCACGAGGTTGGGAATCAGGTCGGCACGGCGTTGCAGGGCCGCTTCAAGATCGCCCCATGCGCCAAACACGTTTTCCTCGCCCTGCTGCATGGAGTTGTAGCCGCACCCGGTCAGGGGCAGGCAGAAAAGGGCCAGGGCCAGCAGCATGACAATGCGTTTGATCATATTGGAATCCCGTTGTTTTCAAGTTTACGATACGGAACCCTAATACCCAACCCCCAGCAGTGCCGCAAGGGAAATGATCCGCTTTTGCACCTACGCTTTTTCCGGCGTGCCCGGCAAACAGAATGACCGATCATGGTCCGGCCTGTGCGCGGCTTTTTGTCTGGTTCCGGTCTTTGGCCCCGATTCCATGCGCTGCAGGGCTTCGGCCAGCATCTCCGCATTGGGGCTGCGGGGTCGCAGAAAACGAAACGCCGTGAACACCGCCACCACCAGAACCAGCCCCACGGCCATGTCCAGATGAATGCAAACCATGGTCTCCTCCCGTGCTGATCGTCCATGATCAGACAATCACACGGGAGCTACAACCGTGCGGCAATCCGGTGCCAATTCGGTTAAGGCGGGCTACAGGTCCACCAGCTCCACCTGCTCCGGGCCGATGTGCGTACCCAGAAAGCGCGTGCCCGTGCGCGCGAACCGCTCCACGTCGTCCGTGGTCAGGAAACGCGCCTTGCCCAAACAGCCGGACTCGGCCAGCATGCCGGATTCGACCAGCCGGTCGTGGACCACCTCTGCAGTGGTGGCTGCGGAATCCACAATGCGCACGCCCTTTCCGAGCACGGCGCGAATGGCCGGTTCCAGCAACGGGAAATGGGTGCAGCCCAGCACCAGCGAGTCCGGGCGCTCTTTTTCGGGAAGGGAAAATATCGGCTCCAGATAGCGGGCGGCAACAGCCTCGGCAATGGGACCGTCCACCCAGCCCTCCTCGGCCAGCGAGACAAACAGGGGACAGGGCTGCCCCTTGATATGCGCTTCCGGCCGGATGTGTGCGATGGCGCGGTGATACGCCCCCCCGGCAATGGTGCCCTCGGTGGCCACCACCGCGATGATGCCGTTGCGCGAGGCTGCGCAGGCCGCGCGTGCACCCGGCTCCACCACCCCGACCACGGCAAGGCCCGGATAGGCCTCGCGCACCGCGTCCAGAGCCACGGCACTGGCCGTGTTGCAGGCTACCACCAACATCTTGATGCCGCGCCGCACCAGTGCCCCGGCCGCCTGTACCGCATAGCGTGTCACGGTCTGCGGGCTCTTGGTGCCGTAGGGCAGGCGCGCGGTGTCGCCCAGATACAGGACATCCTCGCCGGGCAGCCGTTCGCGCAGGGCCTTGAGCACGGTCAGCCCGCCCACGCCGGAATCGAACATGCCCACGGGCTGTGCGGAATCAATGGGTATTTCAATAAAATCGTCTGCGTTCATGATGGGGGACTGCACCACATTTCCGGCCAAAAACCAAGAACAACCTGCACGCCCGGCCCGCCCGGATTTGACACGGCCGTGAAATGGGGGCAAAGGAACGCCCATGAACGAAATCCTCTGGCTTGTTTTCGCGGTCATGGACCTGTGTCTGGTTCTGGCGGTCTACCGTCTTTTCGGACGCACCGGCCTCTTTGCCCTCATCGTCTTCAACCTGCTGCTGTGCAACATACAGGTCATGAAAACCGTCGAGCTGTTCGGGCTGACCACCACGCTGGGCAACATTCTCTATGCCAGCGTGTTTCTGGCCACGGACATGATCAGTGAATTCTACGGCAAGAAAGACGCCAAAAAGGCGGTCATGCTGGGATTCGTGACGCTGCTCATGATGGTGGGCTACATGCAGCTGGCCCTGCTTTTCCAGCCCGCAGCCGACGACTTCGCCCAGCCGCACCTTGCGGCCCTGTTCGGGTTCATGCCCCGCATCGCGCTGGGCAGCCTCGCCGCCTACCTTGTTTCCCAGATGCATGACATCTGGATCTTCCACATTATCAAGGAACGCACCGGCGGCAAGCATCTCTGGCTGCGCAACAACCTGAGCACCATGTCCAGCCAGCTGCTGGATTCGCTGGTCTTCTGCTCCATCGCCTTTCTGGGCCTGTTTCCCATGAACGTGTGGTGGGAGATCGTGATCTCCACCTACGTCATCAAGCTGGCGGTGGCCGCTCTGGACACGCCGTTCATGTACCTTGCCCGCCGCCTGTTCCACAGGCCCGAGGCCACGGCCTAAAAGCCGGAAGACCCTGCCCGGAAAGACCGCCACATGAAGGACAAAAACCGGAACATGCACGAATACAGAAAGATAGGCGTCTGGCAGACCGCGTTCATCGGCGATGCCGTGCTCACGCTGCCCCTGCTGGCCGCCCTGCACCAACGCCACCCCGAAGCCGAAATCCATCTCTGGGTACGCGCCGGGCTGGAACCGCTCTTTGCCGGGCAACCCGGCGTGCATGCGGTCCACGGCTTCGACAAACGCGGCACGGACCGCTCCCTGTTCTCGGCCATGCGGCTGGGCAGACAGATCCGCGCACAGGGTTTCGACCTCTGGATATCCGCACACCGCAGCCTGCGCAGCGCACTGGTGGCCCGCAGCACCGGCATTGCCACGCGCATCGGTTACGACACGCCGTGGTTCAACCGCATGGCATACACCACAACCGTTTCGCGCCGCTTTGACCAGCTGGAGGAAATCGAGCGCCTGCACCAGCTGCTGGCTCCGCTGGGCATTTCCCTGCCCGCACCCCAGGCCCGGCTGACGCTGCCGCAGGCGGAACAGGACCGGGCCGAAAAATTCTGGCACGAAAACGGACTGGTCGGGGACCGCGTCCTGGGCGTGCACCCCGGTTCCACATGGCCCACCAAATGCTGGCTACCCGAATATTTCGCGAAAATCATCCGCAAGGCCGCCAACCACGGCATCACCGTGCTCGTTTTCGGCGGTCCCGAGGAAACCAGACTGGTGGCGGACATCATTGAAAAGGCAGGAGGCACGGGCCGCTATGTGCACAACCTCGCGGGCAGGCTCTCGCTGGTGGAACTGGCCGCGGCCATAGGCCGCCTCGATGCCTGCCTGACCAACGACTCCGGCCCCATGCACCTTGCATGGACACAGGGCGTGCCGCTGGTGTCCCTGTTCGGCCCCACTGTGCGCAAGCTGGGCTTTTTCCCGCGCGGGGAAGATTCCACGGTTCTCGAGGTCGAGCTGGGCTGTCGGCCCTGCGGCCTGCACGGCCCCAAACGCTGCCCCAAGCGCCACCACAAATGCATGAAAGCCATTACCCCGGACATGGTCTGGGACGCCCTGGCCCCCCTGCTGGACGAAGAACTGTAACGTCCCCCTTGAAACCGGCGGATAATGCGGTAGTATCAAGCGAAACCGGAACAACATCGGAGGCGTCATGCTTTGGATTCATCCCCTGCTTCAGGCCGTGGCCACCCTGTTGGCCCTGAACGTGGCCTATCTCGGCGTGGAACGTTTTGCCGGACGCCACCTCGGCGCACGGCGCACCTTTCTCTGGAAACGCCACGTACGCCTCGGCCTGATCGCGGAACTGCTCTGGCTCGGCGGGCTTGTTGGCGGCCTGCTCATGGTCCGCATGTCATGGTCCGCAAACTTCGTGACCGGCAATCACTACAAGGTGGCCTTTGCCATGCTGCCGTTCATGGCCCTGAGCATGGGCACGGGCCTGTTCATGAACAGCAACAGGAAAAAACGCACCCTGCTGCCGCTGGTGCACGGGGCCGCCGGGGGCATCCTGCTGCTCATGGCCCTGTATCAGGTGGTGTCGGGCTGGCGAGTGGTGCAGGACTTCCTGCTCTGAAAAACAAGACCGCAACTCATCATTGTAGAGAGTTGCGGTCTTTCAACCTGCCGATTTACTTTTTCATTCAAAAAAAGGCGTGCTGAATCTGGTCTATCTGCTCATCGTAGGCCGAGATGGCCTCGCGCAAAAAGCCCACGCCGGTTCCCATCAATTCCCACGCGCCTTCGGCCATGCCCGGCACCACGTACATGCCACCTTCGGCAATGCTCACCGCGTTGGCGATATTGTCGGCCACGTTGACGATGGCCGGCTCCAGAGGATTGGGATAGGCCATGGGGTCATGGTGGTAATTGATGATCTCCGAAAGCCCCTGCGGGAACTTCCATTCCGCCAGAAGGTGGCGGCTCACGTCGGTATGGTCGAAGCCGATGACCTCCCGCTCGGCCTCATGCAGGGGAATGCTGTTTTCACGTGCGAACAGCATGGCCTCCCGCGAGGCGTAGGGGATTTTCTTGAACATGATCAGGCGGCCCACGTCATGCAGCAACCCGGCGATGAACAACCGCTCGGGCTGCAGTCCGTTCTGCTTTTCCGCCAGCAGGCGTGCAAACACACCGCAGGAAATGGAATGCCGCCAGAACTGCTCCATGTTGATCAGTTCGGGCGGGATATCCTTGAAATAGCTGATGGTCGAAATGCCCAGCGCCAGCGTGGAAAGCTCCTTGCCACCCACAAGCGCCACGGCCCGGCTGATGGAATCGATGGATGAGGTAAACCCGTAGAACGGGCTGTTCACCAACTTGAGCAGCTTGGCGGAAAGCCCCACGTCCGTGCTGACCACCTTGGCGAGCCTGTCTGCGGACACGTTGGGGGAGTCGAGCACTTCCCGAATGCGGAAATACACGTCCGGAAAACTTTCCAGCTCGGTTTCGTGTTTCACGATATCGGCCGGGGTGCCCATATCCTTGAGAAAGATGTCGTCCATGTGTTCCACGGTCTGCGCCCTGCGTTCCTCCTCGGAAGGCAGGTTCCAGCCCGAAGCAACGGCCACGGCGGTCCTGTCCAACGAAATGCGGAACAATTCGAGCATGGGGGCGTGGTCGGGATTCACATACAGATAGAAATCCCGGACATATTCCTCCAACGCTCGGACCATGTCCGCGTTCAGCTCTGCCTTGGGGGCATCGACCTCCACATCTTCGATGCCCGCGCGCACAAGCATCTGAATGTGCCTGTCAGTCAACTCAAGCCCCCTGGGCAGCAGCATCCTGCCGTCCGAGGTCTTGAGGTCGCACGACAGGACCATTCCTGATTGCAGCTCGTTTATGCGCATTCTCTGTCTATCCTCCCCGCTCCCCTATTCCTTCCTGTAGGCAATGGTGCCGGGATGAAACTCCGGCTTGAAGGCCTTGGTGATCTTGTGCAACGACTCGGAATGGCCGAGCATGAGGTATCCGCCCGGCACAAGGTTGTCGTAAAACGAATTGATCACCTTCTTCTTCATGGCTTCGTCGAAATATATGATCACGTTCCGGCAAAACACGATGTGGGAACGCGGAATCCGCTTCAGTGCAAGGGGGTCGTTCAGGTTCATGAGCCTGAAATCAACTAGTTTGGCCACTTCGGGCTTGATGCGCAAGCCATCGGCTTCCTTGGTGAAATACTTTCTCTGAATGGCTTCCGGCGTGGTCTTCATGGCGTAGTCGTTGTAAACGCCCTCACGGGCCTTCTTGATCATGGCCATGGAAATGTCGTTGGCGTTGATGCGGATGCGCCATTGCGAAATGGTCGGGCCGAGCAGTTCGAAAAGCAGAATGGCCAGCGTGTACGGCTCCTCTCCCGAGGAACACCCTGCGGACCAGATGTTCAATTCCTTCTTGCCCAGTTTGCGCTGGCCGTCCAGCACCGACGACAGCACCTTGGAGGAAAACGCCTCCAACTGCCTCACATCGCGGTAGAAGCTGGTCTCGTTGGTGGTGATCATCTCGAACAACCGGACCATCTCGTCCTTGCGGCTCGAATCGAACTTCAAAAACTTGAGATAATCGCCGAAGCTGCCAAGCCCCAATTCCTGCAGACGCTTCCTGAATCGACTTTCGAAAAGATACTTGCGCTTTTCATCAACAAAGATACCACTCTTTTCATAGATGAAGTCGCGCAACTGGACGAACTCGTCGTCCGTTATGGAGACTCCCTTGCGAAGAGAAATGGAACTTGAAAACAGGGACATTCAGCTTCCTCGTTGCACTTTGCCTTCAAATAAAACAGGCCGTTCTAACCTATTCAATATCTTCTTAATCGGGAAATGGCAATTCCCACCACCCTGCGGCGGAAAAGCATGCCCTGTCCCATTAGGCGTCATTGCGAACCAGCATGCAATTATATGCTCTTCTGCATTCGATGTTTTTCAGGTACTACCTTCCCAGCACCACCCAAGGGAGAAGACTACCATGCCCGGAACTGATTACTCGCCCACGCTGTCGAAACTCAACGCCCTGTTCGGCGAACTGGGCACCAATCCGGATGAAAACATCCAGCGCATCGTCCGCGCCACAGGCGAGATACTGCAGGGAGCCTGCACCCTGTTCAACAGGCTGGACAATCAGGAACAGTCCCTGTGCGCCTGGGCCGCGCACAACGCGCCCCACGACCTTCCGGAAAGCGACCCGGCCTGCGGCCACATATGCTACGAGGCAACCATCACCGGCCAGGATCGGCCCGTGTCCATTCCCGACATAAACGAAACCCGCTTCGCCACCACCGATCCCTATGTCCGGCGCTACGGTCTGCGCAGCTACCTCGGCCATCCGGTGCGGTTGCAGGGCAAGGCCATCGGCGCCCTGTGCATCGTGGACATGCAGCCCCGGGAATTTTCACGGCGCGACATAGACACCATCTCCACATTGGCCAAGGCCATATCGCTGGAAGAAGAACGCAAACGCATTCAGGACGGGTTCGAGAAATCCCGGAGCATGCTCGAGGAAATGCAGAGCCTTGCCGCCATCGGTGGCTGGGAAGCCGACCCCGTGACCCTCAAAAGCACATGGACCCCGGAAATATACCGCATTCTCGAAATCACCGGCACCCAGCCCCCCCCGGGCATGGAGCTTCTGGGCATGTGCGCCGGGCCGCGCCAGCGCCGGCGGGTGCTGGCGGCCATGCAACGCGTACGCCGCGGACAAAGCCCCCAGACCACGGAATTCAAAATCCGCACCCCCAGGGGAACCCTCAAGTGGATCCGGGCCTCGGCCCGTGCCCACGCGGACAACGGTGTCATTCACAAGATTTTCGGTTCGGTGCAGGACATTACCGCCAGCAAGGAAGCAGAGCGTGCCCTGAAACGCGCACGCGACGAGGCCCAGGCCGCCAGCACGGCCAAAACCGAATTCCTGGCCAACATGAGCCACGAGGTGCGCACCCCGCTCAACGGTGTGCTGGGCATGCTCCAACTCACGCTCAGGACCGAACTGGACCAGGAACAGCGCGAATACATGGACATCGCCCTGCATTCCTGCCGCGGCCTGCTGACCATCATCAACGACCTGCTGGACCTTTCCAAGATCGAGGCCGGAAAAATCACGCTGGCCCGCGATCTGGTGGACCTGCCCCAGACCGTGAACGCGGTTGTGCAGGGCTTCCGGCATCAGGTGGCGGACAAGGACGTGAACCTGAGCTACTCGCTGGACAGCCGCATACCGGACAATCTGGTGGGGGACGGCGGACGCCTCCGGCAGATTCTATTCAATCTGGTGGGCAATGCCGTAAAATTCACGCCCTCGGGAACCGTGCGCCTGGACGTGACCCCGCTGGCCCGCAACAAGGACACGGCCCATATCCTGTTTTCGGTTTCGGACACGGGCGTGGGCATACCGGACGAGGCCCTGGAACGGATATTCGAACCCTTTGAGCAGGCGGACACCGGGCTGCAACGCTCCGTGCGCGGAACCGGGCTCGGGCTGGGCATCGTGCGCAAGCTGGTGCACCTCATGGGCGGCACCCTGACCCTTGCCAGCGAACAGGGCAAGGGCACCACCATCTATGCCTCCATTCCGCTGGGCCTGCTGGAGGCGCAGGAAGACGAGCAGCTCTCCCCGACAGACCACGCCCAAGGCGAGGGCCTGAACATCCTGCTGGTGGAGGACAACCCCGTAAACCGCACCGCGCCCAAACTGTTTCTGGAAAAACTGGGCAACACCGTGCGCTGGGCGGAACACGGACGCCAGGCCCTGAACCTTATGCAGGAAAACCGCTTTGACGTGGTGTTCATGGATCTGGAAATGCCGCACATGGACGGCATAGAAACCACCAAACGCATCCGCGCGGCAACGGACATGGCCACCCCGGCCTCTGTGCCGGTCATTGCCATCACCGCGTTCGCCTTTCCTGCAGATCGCAAACGATGCTTTGACGCGGGTATGGACGCCTTCCTGACCAAACCCGTGGACTTCAAGGAGCTGGAACAGATCGTGCGCAGCATCCACAAGGCACCGGCCCGCTGACAAAAAAAGGCCCCGGAATCCCGGGGCCGTGCAAGCGAAAACGATCTGCCCTATCCGGCATAGGTCCGCACGGGCTCGCTGCCGGCAAGGGCCATGCACACGCCAAAGGCCAGCGCCGCCATTTCCACGCTTCCGGGCACCACCTTCACCGGAGCCAGACACGAAAGCATGCGGGTGAGTTCCTGCACCAGAGCGGTACTGCGGGCCATGCCCCCGGTGAGCACGATGGCGTCCAGCCGGTCCTGCACGCCGTCCAGAGCGGAAGGCACCATGGCCCCCACATGCTTGGCTATGCTGTAGGCCATGGCCTTGAAAATCGCGATGCAGTGTTCGTCGCCCTCGTTCATGCGCCGTTCCACCTCGCGCATGTCGTTGGTGCCCAGATGCGCCCACAGTCCGCCCTCGCGCAACACGGTCAGGCGCAGGGACTCGAAGCTCTGGCCGTTGTGCATGCGCTCCAGCATGGGCAGTACGGGCAGGGTCCCGGTGCGTTCGGGCGTAAACGGCCCTTCGCCGTCCAGACCGTTGGTAACGTCCACCACCCGCCCCCTGCGGTGCGCGCCCACGGACATGCCGCCGCCCATATGCGCCACCACCAGACAACAATCCTCGTACACGCGGCCTGCCAGTCGCATGGCCCTGCGGGCGGCCCCGCGCTGGTTCAGGGCGTGAAACACGCTGCGCCGTTCCAGCCCGGGCATGCCGGTGACCCGGGCGCGCGCGTCCATTTCGTCCGTAACCACCGGATCCACGATGTAGGCGGGCACGCCCCATTTCTGCGCCAAGTCACGCGCAAGCCCGGCCCCCAGATTGCAGGGATGTGAGCCATACTTGCTGGCTGCCAAATCGTCCAACATATTGTCACACACTTCGTAAACCCCACCTTCAAGGGGTGCCAGCAGGCCGCCACGGCCCGCGACCGCGTCCACATCGGATCCGTCCACGCCGTGATCGGCCAGCACCTTTTCGATGGCCAACATGCGCAGGGGGGCCTGCCCGCTCACGCTGCCGCAAGCGGCCAGCTCTTCCTTGGAATGCTGCAATTCCTCTTCGAAAAGCTCTTCACGCTCGCGAAACAGGGCCAGCTTGGTGGATGTGGAACCGGGGTTGATGACAAAAACCGTGCTCATTGTTGCGCTCTCCTGCCCAGATAGGCCGCAAGGGCGAGTGAATAGAATTTGGACTTGTCCGAATCGCCGCGGGACGGCACCACCACGGGAACGCGGCTGCCCACCACCACACCGGCAATGGTCACCCGGCAGAACGAACTGAGGGACTTGTACAGAATGTTGCCGCTCTCGATGTCCGGGGTCAGCAGTATGTCCGCCTGCCCGGCCACGGGACCGGAAACGCCCTTGCAGGCCGCGCTGTCCAGATTCACGGCCAGATCCAGCGACAACGGGCCATGCACCTCGGCCTCGCCGAATTCGCCCTTGGAGGCCATCTTGGTGATCACGTCGCCGTCCAGAGTGGCGGGCATGGCCGGATAATTGACCTTTTCCGTGGCGGCCAGCAGTGCGCAGCGGGGCTTTGCTATGCCCAACGTGCGGGCCACGCCAATGGCGTTCTTGAGGATGTCCACCTTGCGCTGCAGGTTGGGCGCAATGTTCACGCCAGCATCGGTCACGAACATGATGCGCTCGTCCGTGGGCGACGTGAATACGCCCACATGGCTGAGGATGCCGGTCTCGGGCGGCACGCCGGTTTCCTTGTTGAGCACGGCCTTGAGCAGCGTGGCCGTAGGCACCAGCCCTTTCATGACAAAGGAGACCTCGCCCTCGCGGAACAGGCGCACGGCCTCGGTCACGGCCTGCCCGTCATCGGGCATGTGGATCATGCGCAGGCTGGAAATGTCCAACCCGTTCCTGTCCGCCACCTCGCGGGTCTTGTCCGCATCGCCGATGAGCACGGGTTCGGCAACGCCCTGTTCATAGGCATGCAACCCGGCCCGGAGCACGAAATCCTCTGCCGAGCGGGCAATGGCCACCCGGGGCATGTCACCCAACGACTGAACGGCCCGGACAATATCGTCCAGGCTCCTGATAATCGGTAGGCTGTCCATGCTATTCGTCCCCGCGCTTCAGGGCGATCATGCCGGAACGGCACATGCTGCGGATGCCGTAGCCCGCCAGCATGTTGATCAAACCGTTGACCCGGTCCTGATCGCCGGTCATTTCCACGGTGATGGTTTCTTCGCCCATGCCCACCACGTTGGCGCGGAAAACCTCGAAAACCTGCATGAGCTGGCCGGTCTTTTCCCGGTCCATGTCCACCTTGATCATCACCAGCTCGCGGTCCACGAACTCCTTGCGGGCAAGATCGTCCACCTGCACGATGGGCTCCATGTCCTCCAGTGCGCGCGTGATGGTGTCGATTTCCGCTTCCTCGCCCTCCACCTGAATAACCAGGCGCGAGACCTCGGGGTTCTCGGTTTCCCCGGCCGCCATGGACCGGATATTGGCATTGTATTTTCCGAACTCCGCCGTCATTTCGGCCAGAACGCCGGGGCGGTTCTTGGCCAGAGCGCTGATGGTTCGCAACATTATTTCGTCTCCTGTATTTTGGGATTTTTCCGTGTATACGCTCATGGGCAAAAAAACGAAAGTCCGGCCCCAGAAACCGGACCGGGAGAAAGTCCCAACCCGAAGGCCATTGCATAAGCGTACCCTTCCTGCGGCAACGCCAGTGTGCCGCCTGCACACCCAGCGGCACCCCCTCCCGGACTCCGAACCCGAAAGCTCCCCGGTCTCCGAGGCTGGCGGGAACCGTGCGAAGACGATGCGCAAGAAACGGACAGGGACGACGCGTACACAACGTACGCGAGGATCTGACCGTTTTGACGCAACGCCGCCAGCGTGCGGTTCCCGCCAGCCGGGGGGAGCCGTGCAATAAGACTTGGATTAGCAAACAAAAGGTGCTACGCCCACTTCCACGACGATATATTTCCATAGGAGATGCACGAATAATGCGAGCAAAACTGCACCTGGAAGAGATTCTCAGGCAGATTGTGGCCGAATGCGGCTGGGAGTGGCCGGAAAAGGCCGTCATAGAACCGCCCAAGGACAAGCAGTTCGGTGACATGAGCGCCAACGTGGCCATGATGCTGGCCAAACAGGCCAAGAAGGCCCCGCGCCAGATCGCCGAAGACATTGCGGAAAAGGCGCGTCAGGACAGGCATGTCGAATCCGTGGACATTGCCGGGCCGGGCTTTCTGAATTTCACCATGGGCCGCGACTTCTGGCAGGAGACCGCGCGCATCGTTGCCGAGCAGGGCGCTGACTACGGCACCCTGACCGTGGGAAAGGGCACCAGAGTTCAGGTGGAATACGTTTCCGCCAACCCCACCGGGCCGCTGCACATCGGCCATGGCCGCGGCGCGGCTCTGGGCGACAGTCTGGTGCGCATTCTGGAAAAAGCCGGGTACGAGGTGGAGGCCGAATACTACGTGAACGACGCGGGGCGCCAGATGCTCATTCTGGGCCAGTCCATTCTCTATCGCCTGCGCCAGATCAAGGACCTGAACCCGGCAGAGCCCGAGGACTACTACAAGGGCGACTATATCCGCGACATCGCCGCGCAGGTTTTGGAACTGCATCCCGGCATTCTGGACGGTTCCGAAGAGGATGCCGCGGAAATCTGCAAGAATATCGGCATGAACGCCATTCTTGACGGCATCCGCGAGGACCTGGCCGCGTTCGGCGTGCGCCACGACGTGTGGTTCTCGGAAAAAAGCCTCGTGACCGACGGCATGGTGGACGAGACTTTCAGCGATCTGCGCAAATCGGGCCTCGGCTTCGATGATGACGGCGCCTTCTGGTTCAAATCCACGGATTTCGGTGACGACAAGGACCGCGTGCTGCGCAAGTCCAACGGCGACACCACCTATTTTGCCTCGGACATCGCCTACCACGACAACAAGTTCAAACGCGGCTTCGACGTGGTCATCGACATCTGGGGCGCGGACCATCACGGCTACATCCCCCGCATGCAGGCGGCCTGCGAGGCCATCGGCAACAAGGGCAAGCTGCACGTGATCCTGGTCAACCTCGTGAACCTGCTGCGCGACGGCACGCCCATCGCCATGAGCACGCGCGCCGGGCAATTCGAAACCCTCAAGGACGTTGTGGACGAAGTGGGTGCGGACGCGGCCCGGTTCATGTTCCTTTCCCGCAAGTCGGATTCCGGCCTTGATTTCGACCTTGAACTGGTCAAGCAGAAAACCATGGACAACCCGGTCTACTATGTGCAGTACGCCCATGCGCGCATCTGCTCGCTCATGCGCAAGGCGCAGGAACAACAGGCAAAAAAGGCCGACCCCACCCCAGAGGCACTGGCCCTGCTGAACACGAAACACGATTTCGAACTGCTGCAGTTGCTGGACCGCTACCCCGACGCCGTGGAAGCGGCCGCGCGCGGCGAAAGCCCGCACATCATCAGCATTTATCTGCGGGAACTTGCCTCCACCCTGCATAGATACTATACCAATTGCCACGTACTTTCCGCCGAGGCCGAACTCTGCGCCGCCCGACTGCTGCTGCTGGACTGCGTTGCCGGAGTGGTGGCCAACGGCCTGGGACTGCTCGGCGTGGGCGCTCCCGAACGAATGTAACGACCGTCCCGGAGGGATGCATGACGGCCAGCAAGGAAAAAAAGAAATACAACGTGCGGGTCCCCAAAATGCCGGGGGAACAAAAGACATGGACTTTTACCCTGTCACTTTCCGGTATGATCACGGTGCTTGGCTCCGTGGGTGTGGCCCTGAGCCTGTTTTTCATTCTCGGCCTGCTCGTGGGACGCGGCTACCAGCCGGAACAGTCCGTGCCGCAGCTTGCGGCCATCATGCCCAGCCAGCACGGCGCGGCCAACGCCACCAAGGCGCCCTCCGTGCTCAAGGCCGAAGAGCTGACCTACCCGGAAACGCTGGCCAAGGCCCCCAAACAGGTGGGCCAGCCCGAAGAAGCCGAACCGGAAAAGCCCAAGCCGACCACGACAAGAAAAGCGAAACCGGCAACAACCGCTCCCAAAGCTGAACAGGCCGCTCCGGCAGCCAAACCCGAGGCGCAGACCGCCGCCGGGCAGAAAATCTACGACTACACCTATCAGGCTGCATCGTTCCGCAAGCAGGACATGGCCGAATCCCTGCGCACCAAGCTGGCCGGTGCCGGACTGAACGCGGTGCTCGAATCCGCGGACACTGCCAAGGGCACGTGGTACCGGGTGCTGGTCAGGCATCGCGGCACGCCGGATTCCACGGCTGCCATGAAGTCCACCTTGAACAAATTCGGCATTGCACGACCGCTCATGAAGCGCAAAAAACTGGTTGCCCCAGCCCAATAAGCACAACGGCCCCGGATGCACGTCCGGGGCTTTTTTTTATGCGCTGTGCTGACGCGCAGTTTTTTGCCTTCTTTTTCCTGCTCCATCAAAAAATGATGATCGCCCTAGGGGGAGCGAAGCCGCCCCCCGGTGTTCCACCGTGCGTAAGCGTACAAAACAAATGCAAACGCTGCGCCCCCCATCCTCTTCACGCAACAACCCCAAAACCAATCATTCAATCAGAGCCTTACACTATTTCTAGATATTTTCTAGAAATACGCCCGTATCCCGGAAACCACAAAAAAACGGGCGGAACAGCAACCGCTGCCCCGCCCGAATGACGTATCCCGATGCAACAGTAAGCGCCTAGCCCAGAATGGCTTTCAAGTCCTCATCCGGGGTGGAAATGGGCTTGAGATCGTACTTCTCCACAAGGAAGTTGAGCACGTTGGGCGTAATGAACGCGGGCAGGCTGGGTCCGAGGCGGATGTCCTTGACTCCGAGCGCCAGCAGGGAAAGCAGAATGGCCACGGCTTTCTGCTCGTACCACGAAAGCACCAGCGACAGCGGCAGGTCATTGATGCCGCAGTCAAAGGCCTCGGCAAGGGCCGTGGCGATCTTCACCGCGGAGTAGGCGTCGTTGCACTGACCCACGTCCAGCAGGCGCGGGATGCCGCCGATGTCGCCCAGCTTCTTGTCGAAAAAGCGGAACTTGCCGCAGGCCAGCGTCAGCACCATGCAGTCTTCAGGAACCTTTTCCACGAACTCGGTGTAATAATTGCGGCCGGGCCGGGCGCCGTCGCAACCGGCCACGAGGAAGAAGTGACGAATGTCTCCGGCCTTGACCGCATCAATGACCGTGTCGGCAACGCCCAGCACCGCATTGTGGCCGAACCCGACCATCACGGAACCCTTGTCCTCGTCCTGCGCGAACCCGGGCATTGCCAGCGCCTTTTCAATGACAGCGGAAAAGTCCTTGCCCGAACCGTTCTCCGTGATGTGGGCCGCGCCGGGCCAGCCCACGAGGCCGGTGGTGAAAATGTTGCCCAGATAGGATTCGGCGGGCTTCTGGATGCAGTTGGTGGTCATGAGAATGGCTCCGGGGAACGCGGCAAACTCCTTGAGCTGGTTCTGCCACGCCGTGCCGTAATGACCATGAAAGTGTTCGTGCTTCTTGAGCTCCGGGTAGCCGTGGCAGGGCAGCATTTCCCCGTGGGTGTATATGTTGATGCCCGTGCCCTCGGTCTGCTGCAGGAGCATGTCCAGATCCTTGAGGTCGTGGCCGGATACCAGAATGGCCTTGCCCTGCGTGGCGCCCAGCGGCACTTCGGTGGGGACGGGATGCCCGTAGGTCCCGGTGTTGGCCGCATCCAGCAGTTCCATGGCCATGATGTTGGCGTTGCCGCAGTCCAGTGCGCGCTGCACCCATGCGCCGAGGTCCATGTCCGTGCGCAGGGTGTCGGCAAGCAGACCTTCCACGGCCTCGTACAGCGCGGGGTTTTCCTGTCCGAGAATCTCGGCGTGGTCCGCATAGGCGGCAACGCCCTTGAGCCCGTAGATGACGGTCTGCTTCAGGGACTTGATATCCGCATCGGTTTCCGGGTCGTTCTCAATGCCCACGGCCTCGCCCTGCGGCACCAGCGCGGCCATGTCCGCAGCCGGCACAAGCCTGGCGGCCTCATGCCATGCCGGAGAAACGCCCTTGGCGGCCAGCGCGGCCTTCAGGGATTCGCGACGCTCCACCACTTCGTTCAGCATGGGCACGAAACGCGCGGCATCGAAATTCACGTTGGTCAGGGTCGAAAAAAGTGCACGACACGTGAACGCGCCTTCGCCGCCGCTAGCCACATGGTTTTTGCGGGCCTCGACAGCCACCTGCGAAAATCCCTGCAACGCATACACGAGCAGGTCCTGAAGCGCGGCCACGTCCGGCTGCTTGCCGCACACGCCGATCCTGGTGCATCCGGAACCCTTGGCAGTCTGTTCGCACTGGTAACAAAACATATGGTCTCCTCCTGTTTGAAAAAACGGTTTCACTGTTCTGTGTCCATTGCCTAGCCCGGAGCAGGGGCACACTCCATGACTTGAGTCAAAAAACAACAGGCAGCCGGCTTTTCCCGCAAAAAAGGGACCAAAAAGTCGCAAACACGGTTTGTTGGCAAAAATACGTACCATCTGATAGAAAGCGGACAGACATGAACAACCGGGTCTGATATGCGCTGGCAAAAAACATCCTGTTTCCTGTGGGCCGCCCTTGTGTTGGCGAGCGTCACGGCTGCGGCCCCCACTGCGGCCCGCGCTGCCGCGTCCCCGGAAAACCGCGGGCGGCAGGTGCTGCTGCTCTGTTCCTACCACCAGACCCTGCCCTGGCAGGAACAGGTGCTGCGCGGCGTGGACAGCGTGCTGCATCCCAAGCAGGCAGGCATCGACCTCATGGTGGAGAACATGGACACCAAACGCGTGGCCTTCACCCCGGAATACCGCGAACAGCTGCGGCAGGTCTTTGCCCACAAATACGGAAACAAGAAACTCGACCTGATCCTTGTCTCGGACAACAATGCCTTCGATTTCCTGCGCCAGTACCACGACCAGCTGTTTCCCGGCGTGCCCGTGGTCTTTTGCGGGGTCAACTTCTTCCGTCCCGAAGACCTGACAGGATATCCCCTGTTCACGGGCGTGGCCGAAGAGTTCGACGCGCTGGGCACCCTGAAACTGGCGCGCACCCTGCATCCGGGCGTGGAGCAATTCTACATCATCAACGACTACACGCCCACGGGCATCGCCTGGGCCGAAAGCATGCGCAGGCAACTGGACGGCTTTGCCCCCAGCCTGCGCATTACCTACGCGCCGCCGCTGCCCATGGACAAACTGCTCGCACAAGTTGCGGCCCTGCCCAAAAACACCGTGGTGCTGCTGGGCGCGTTCTTCCGGGACAGCGCCGGAAAATTCCATGACAGCGCAACGGCCTCGCGCCTCATCTCCAAAGCCAGCAAGGGCCCCGTATACGGGCTGCTGGAAGCGGACATCAACAACGGCATCATAGGCGGCAAACTCATCAGCGGCTTCCATCAGGGGCAACTCATGGCCCAGATCGGACTGCTCGTGCTTTCGGGCCGCCCCCCGTCCCTCATCCCGGTGAACACCACGGGCCGGACACGGACCATGTTCGATTTCAACCAACTGAAACGATTCCACATCCCCCTCTCGGAGCTGCCGCAGGACAGCTTCATCACCAACCGGCCGCGCTCGTTCTACAGCGAATACGGCAATCTGGTCATCGGCGGCGTGGCCTTTCTGGCCGCCCAGAGCCTGATCATCATATTTCTCATGCTGAACACGGCCAAACGGCGCCAGGCCGAAAAGCACCTGCGCCGCGCGCACCACTCCCTCGAAGAACGCGTACAGGCCCGCACCGCAGAACTCAAAACATCGGAAAGCGCCCTGCGCACCGTGTTCGACAGCACCCACGACGCCATCATCATCCACCTCAAGGACGGCACCATCCTCGATGTGAACAAACGCATGCTGGACATGTTCAAGGTGTCGGAAAAACAGGCATTCAACCTTTCCTTTGCCCGCGACATTTCCAGCCCGGCCAGCCCGGTGCACCGCCTGCCCACGGTCTGGGAACGGGTGGTTCGGGGCGAGGCCCACTTTTTTGAATGGCGCATGCGCCGCCCCATGGACGGCGTGGAATTCGACGCGGAAATCCAGCTCACGGCCATAAGCTACAAACAGCACGACGCCATTCTGGCCAACATCCGTGACATCAACGTGCGCAAGGAGTCGGAAAACAGGCTCAAGCAGACGCTGGAAAAACTGGAAGCCATTCTGGAAAACAGCCTCATGGGCATCGCCATGACCAAGGGGCGGCATTTTTCGGCCATCAACCGACGCGGCGCGGCCATCTTCGGCTTTGAACCCGAGGACTTCATCGGCATGAACCCGGCCACGGTGCTTCCGGGCGACAGCTTTGAATCATTCCTGACCGTGGCCCGGGATTCCCTGCGCATGACCGGCGAATACAACGCGGAGCAGCTGTTCAGGACCCGCGACGGTCGCGACATCTGGTGCTCCATGTACGGCAAGGCCATTGACGCGGACAATCTGGACAAGGGCGTGATCTGGGCCTGGGACGACATCACCCACAGCCGCCAGTCCCTGAAGGAGTTGGAAAAAGCCCGCGAAGAGGCCGAATCCGCCAACAAGGCCAAAAGCGAATTCCTGGCGGCCATGAGCCACGAAATCCGCACGCCCATGAACGCCATCGTGGGTATGACGGACATCACCCTGCAGACCGATCTCTCCCGGGAACAGCGGGACTATCTGGGCACTGTCAAGGACTCGGCCGAGCACCTGCTCTCCATCATCAACGACATCCTCGACCTGACCAAGATCGAAGCCCGCAAGCTGGAACTGGACCGCGTTGATTTCGACCTGTTCCAGCATCTGGAAACCACGGTCAAGGGCATGGAAGTACAGGCGCAGCAGAAAGAGCTCGACCTCTCGCTGCACATCGGGCAGGACGTGCCGTCCTGCGTCAAGGGCGACCCGGTCTGCCTGCGCCAGATTCTGGTGAACCTGCTGGGCAACGCGGTCAAATTCACCCACAAGGGCGGCATCGAGGTACGCGTTTCCGCATCCCCGGAAACCGCACCGGACGGGGCGCGGGTCAACGGTGTGCGTTTCGAGGTAAGCGACACGGGCATCGGCATTCCCGAAGAATTCATGGAATCCATTTTCCAGAGCTTCAGCCAGAGCACGCGCCAGTATGGCGGCACCGGGCTGGGGCTGGCCATATGCAAAAATCTGATCGGTCTCATGGGCGGGGAAATCCACCTGACCAGTACCGTGGGCAAAGGCTCCTGTTTCCGGTTCGACGCATGGTTCGAGCCGGGCATCTGCCCGCTGCCCGCACCCAGAAACGAACAAAGCGAGAACACCGGGACCAAACCCGGCTCGCTGCGGGTGCTCCTGGCCGAGGACAACGAGGTCAACGTCATGGTGGCCAGCCTGCGGCTGGAGGAAATGGGGCACACCTTCGAGGTAGCCCACACCGGGGAGGAAACCCTGTCACTGCTGGCCGAAAAGACTTTCGACCTCGTGCTCATGGATGTTGAAATGCCGGTCATGGACGGCCTGCAGGCCACCCGCATCATCCGGGCCGGAGGCAAAAACAACGACATCGACAATCCGGACGTGCCCATCATCGCCATGACCGCCCACGCGCTCAAGGAATTCAGGGACAAATGTCTGGAAGCGGGCATGAACGCCTATGTTGCGAAACCAGTGGACTTCGCGGAACTGGGCACGGTCATGGACCGGCTGACCAGCATAACGTCCCGCTCCCCGGGTTCCGACCCGGCAACACCGCCGCAGGCCGCCGCCCAAGAACAAACAGAGGCGGGGCTTCCGGAAGACGACGACAAACCGCACGTGCCTGCCATGCAGGAACTCGGACTTTCCGAAGAAATGTTCCGGGACATGCTGCAGACCGCACACCGCCTGTCGCACGAACATGCCAACACCCTGCTCCACGCTCTGGATCAATCGGACATGGACGCGGCCCGGCAAACGGCCCGAACCCTGAGCAACGTCTGTCTTGTGATCGGGGCAACCCAGGCCCGCGACACCGCGCTGCATCTCATGGCCGCCTGCCGACTGGGAAGCATTGAAGAAAGCCGCGCCCTGCTGAAAACCTTTGTTCAGGATCTCGACACGCACACTCAAAGCATCACGAAATAACGGGTTTTACTTTGCGATTGTCGCTTACTAGGGTAACAATACGACAAAGGAGCAACCCATGTCCGAGACAGGAGCCTCGCTCAGAAAATTCGTTGCCCCGGAGTTCATCTTCGGCAACGGTGCCCGCATGCTTGCCGGGCAATATGCCCGCAATCTGGGGCTACGCCATGTGCTGCTGGTAACCGGCCCTCACCTCATGGAGCTTCCGTGGCCCCATGACGTCATGAGCAGCCTGAAAAAAGCCGGGGTCGGCTACACGCTCTTCAGCGACATTCTGCCCAACCCCCGGGACCATCAGGTCATGGCTGGCGCGGAAACATTCCGAAAAAACGGATGCGACGCCCTTGTGGCCGTGGGCGGCGGCAGCCCCATGGACTGTGCCAAGGCCATCGGCATTGTGGTCACCAACGACCGCGACGTGCTGGAATTCGAGGGTGCGGACAACGTGGAAATCCCGGGCCCGCCCCTGATCTGCGTCCCCACCACATCGGGCTCGGCAGCGGATGTCTCCCAGTTCAGCATCATCAGCGACACCGCACGCAAGGTCAAAATCGCCATTGTCAGCAAAACCATGATTCCGGACGTTTCCATGATCGACCCGGAAACCACCACGACCAAAAGTCCCGAACTCACGGCCCACACCGGACTGGACGCGCTGACCCATGCCATCGAGGCGTACGTCTCCAATGCAGGCTCCCCCTTCACCGACCTGCATGCGCATAAAGCCGTGCAACTGGTCGGCCAACACCTGCTCCGGGCCATAAACAAGCCCGACGACATGGAGGCCCGTGCGGGCATGGCTCTGGCAAGCACCCACGCGGGGCTGGCCTTTTCCAACGCCATTCTCGGCGCTGTCCATGCCTTGGCCCATAGCCTGGGCGGCTACCTCGACCTGCCCCACGGCCAATGCAACGCCCTGCTGCTGGACCACGTCATGGCCTGCAATTTTGACAACGCCGCAGACAAGTACTTCGAAATAGGTAGGCTTCTGGGCGCTGAAACGAATGACGAATCGTCATACGAAAAGCGCAAGATGACCACGCTGGACGCGGTGGCCTCGCTCAAACGGGCTGCCGGGGTCACACAGGGGCTTGCCGAACTCGGCGTTTCCTCGGCAGACTTCGAGAAGCTGGCGGAGCACGCCCTGCTCGACCCCTGCATGCTCACCAACCCCAAAGAAATCTGTGCCAACGATATCAGGGCAATACTTGAGGCAGCGCAATAACGTGGATCCCAAAAAAGACAGTCAACGCAACCGGCTCATGGGTCTCGGCGACCGTTCGCTGAGCAAAAGCTATTATCCGGAGTTGCGGCAACGACTTGAGGAACTGGAGCATTTTCGTGAGCTGCTGAACACCATCAACGACACCATCCTGTTCGTTGAAACCGACACGGGACGCATCAGCACCGTGGTCGGCGCCGCCCACTCCATGCTGGGGTGCACCCCCGAAGAACTGACAGGAACCGTTTTCGCGGACATGCTACCGCCGCACATACGCAAGCACGCGGACGCGCTTTTTGCAGGGAAACGGGAGTTCACCACCCTTGAAGCCGAGGTCCAGCCGCCGGGCTGTAACGCCTCGGTTCTCGTGGAACTGAAAATCCGCGTTCCGTCCGAAGACGCACACGGTCCCGTCATCATCGTGGCCCGCGACATCCGGGAGCGCAAACAGGCGGAGGAGGAAGCCAAGCGGCACAGCATGGAGCTGGAAACGCGCGTTCGCCAACGAACGCAGGCCCTGAAACAGGCCAACCAGGCCAAGGACGAATTCGTATCCTTCATCAGCCACGAGTTGCGCACGCCCATGACGTCCATACTCGGATTCACGTCACTGATACGCAAGAAGCTGGCCCGCACCATCTTCCCGAACATGCACAACCCGGACGAAAAAACCATCCGCGACCAACACAAGATATTGGATAATCTGAACATCATCATGCAGGAAGGCAACAGGCTGACCACGCTGATCAACGACACGCTGGACCTGAGCAAGCATGAGGCCGAACGCATTGAATACACCATGCGCACCGATTCCATTGTTCCGGTAATCGAACAGGCCATGAACGCGGCACAGGGGATCTTTGACGCCGCCGACATCGTGCTGCAGACCCATATTGCGGACAATCTGCCCCCGGTTACAGCAGATGCCGACAGGCTGGTGCAGGTGTTGCTGAACCTGCTCTCCAATGCGGCCAAGTTTTCCGAAGCGGGCAGCACGGTTCATGTGCGGGCGCAAACGGCCGGAACATACGTGCTGATCAGTGTGGAAGATTCGGGACCCGGCATCGAACCGGACATGCAGGATGCGGTTTTCGACAAATTCACCCAGGCGAATGCAGCCCGAAAAGGAAGCAACAAGGGCACCGGACTGGGGCTGGCCATCTGCCGTCACATCATTGCGGCCCACGGCGGCCGCATCTGGGTGGAAAGCGAACCCGGCAAAGGCAGCACCTTCACCTTCTCCCTGCCCACGGCCCGCAGCTGAGCGGGCTCCCCTTTCCGCCTAAAATCGAAAGAGATACCGGCGCGCTATGGAATTGTAGGTTCCGTCTCGGTACATGGACTGCAAGGCCTTGCCCAGACGTGCGGCCACACCCTCCAGCCTCTCGGACAATGCCGCGCGGGAAAAACCGATATAGGCCGGCCTGCGACTGCGCACGAGCTTGGGCAGATAGACCACGGTATTGGTCATGCCCATACGGTTGAGCTGGTAATGGGTGGTGTCCAGCTGCCCCACGAAACCGTCGATCTCACCCTTGAGCAGCCCGCCCACGCACGACGCCTCGTCCACATAGGCCCTGGAGGTGAAAATTCCGTTTTTCGCTGCCTGCTGAAACCCGTCGCTCATGGCGAACCCGCCGATGGAGCCGATGCGCTTGCCGCGCAGGTCGTCCCATGAATCAAAGGCCAGCCCGCTGCCCACGCGCGTGAACAGGCCGTAGTCGCTGTAGTGCATCACGGCCCGGTCCACGAAAAGCACGTCCTTTTCGCGCTCCGGAGTGCGGAACAGGGAAAACGCAGCGTGACACTGTCCCGTATGCAACCGCTTCACCAAATCCTCCCATTCCACAAGCTGCAGGGAATAGTCCACGCCGGCCCGCTTGCACGCTTCGGCAAAGACCTCCACGTCGATACCCGAGGGCTTGCCGTTCTGAATCATGGAATACGGGGCGAAATCGCGGTCGGACAAGACCCTGAGCTGTTCGGAGGCCAGGGCGGAGCCTGTACCCAGCAACAGTGTCAGGACAATCAGCAGCAGGCGTTTCATACACTCTCTCCAGGCGGTTGTGGTGCGGGCGGGGCGCCCTCATGCAGATACATGGCAAACAGGGACAACACAAGCGCGTTAGCTGGAAAAGGCCCAACATGACACATGATATTGTCAGCGATACGTGCTAAACACCCGTCATGGGCAACAACAAGCGAAAAACGGCCATAAGCCCGGCACGCATACTCGTCATTGACGACGACGAACGCTACACCACGCTGGTCAGCCTGCTGCTGCAGGGGCTGGGATACGAAGCCCTGACCGCAAACGACGGCAGCCCCGGACTCGAACTGTTTCGCAACGAACAGCCGGACGCGGTGCTGGTGGATCTGCGCATGCCCGGGCTGGACGGCATCCACGTGGTGGAAGCCATTGCCAACGAAGCCCCGGACGTGGCCCTGATCGTGCTTTCCGGCGAAGGCTCCCTCGAGGATGCCATTTCGGCCATGCGGCTGGGCGCATGGGACTACATCATAAAAAGCGAAACCGTGCGCGAAGATATTGCCCAGGCCCTGGACAAGGGCCTTGACCGGGTTGCGCGGCTGCGCGAAACCCAGCGGCAACATGACGAGCTCCGTCAGCTTGCCGAAGACCGGGCAGACAGGCTGACCCGCACCAACAAACAGCTCAAGCGGGAAATCCGGGAACGCAAAAAAGCGGAAAAGGCCCAGCGCGAACAGCTTGAATACCTGCAAACCATCATCGACGTCCTGCCCCACCCGGTGTTCATGAAAACCGTCGATGGCCGCTATACCGGGTGCAACAAACGTTTCGAGGAAATCTCCGGCGTCAGCCGCGCACAATTGCTGGGCTGCACGGCCTTTGACGTGTTCGACCACGCCACGGCCACACTTTTTTCCGACAAGGACAAATGGCTGCTGGAAAACCACACCATTCAGGAATACGAGCACACCATGGAGACCACGACCAGCTCTGCCGAGCACATGCTGGTCCGCAAGGCCACCTACGGCCCAAAAGACGCGCCCGAAGGCATCGTGGGCGTCATGACCGACATCACCGGCATAAAGCGCGTGGAACAGCAACTGCGCGAAAGCGAACACTGGCTCAGAAACCTGCTCGACCTCTCGCCCCTGCCCGTCATCATCTCCGAACTGGAAACACACCGCATTCTCTTTGCCAATCAGGCCTGTTGCCGGGCCGTGGATGCCCAGAATCTTGAAGGCAAAAAAACATCCGACTTCATTGTGGACCCCAAAGAAGTAACTGCGATCAGCCAAACCCTGCAAAAGAACAAGGCGCTTTCCAACCTTCGCCTCCTGCTGCAAAGCGCGAAAGGCCGAAAAATATGGGTGCAGGCGTCCACCCTGCTCATCGAATACGAAGGCAAGACCGCGTCGTTCACCTCGTTCATGGATGTGACCGAGCACAAACGGCTCGTGGACACGCTCAGCCGCTACGAGTTCATTGCCAACGCGGCTCAGGACCACATGACACTGGTGAACAGGGACTACGAATATGTGGCCGTGAACCGTGCCTATGTTGAACGATACGGCGGCACAGCGGCAGAGATACTGGGCCGTACCGTTGCCGAAATATGGGGCGAAGAACTTTTCAACACCTCCATCCGGCGGCATCTGGAAGACTGCTTCACCAACGGAAGGGAAGTTTCCTACCGGGCGTGGATCCCGTTTTTCAGTCAGGAGGAACGCTACTTCGAGGTCCGGCTCTACCCCTACAAGACCGCCTCCGGAACAACCACCCACGTTGTGGTTGTTTCACGCGACATCACCGAGGAGGCCCTTGCCCATGCCCGCATCGTGGAAAGCCGCGAACACTTCCGGGCCATATTCAGCAACTCCATCGACCCCATCGTGCTCTTTGACCCGGACATGACCATCACGGACCTGAACCCGGCAGCGCAGGAAGTCTTTCGCCTCACGCTGCAACAGGCTGTGGGACAGGATATTCGTGTTCTGGGCATGAGCCACGACCAGCATGAACGGTTCCTCCAGTCCAGCACCCCGTTTCTGGAACGCACGGGGTCATGGATCGGTGAATGGGAATTCTATCCGGACAAAACCCACAATATCGTGGCCGAAATTTCCATTTCCATCATGCCCAAACGGCCGGGCGGCCCCCCGGCAGGCTATGCGGCCATCATCCGCGACATATCCGACCGCAAGGCCGCCGAGCGCAAATTGCGCGAAACCCTCGACGAAATGGAAGCATTGTACCAGAACACGGTCATCGGCATAGCCATGACCAAATCCGGCCGCATCGTGCGCATCAACGACCGGGGCGCCGAGGTGTTCGGGTTCGCTCCCGAAGCCCTGCTGGGCAAACGGATTTCCTATCTGTTCACGGGCGAGGAGGAATACGGACGCTACCGCCGCGAATGCCGCAAATCCATTGCCGAAACCGGCCAGTATTCCATTGAACGGTCCTTCGTGCACAAGGACGGCACCCAGTTCTGGTGCAGTTTCTACGCAAAGCCCGTGGACAACCGGGACATGAGCCAGGGAATCATCTGGGCCTACATCGACATCACCGAACGCCGCTACAACCAGTCCGTGGCCGAGCTGCTCTACCAGATTTCCAACGCCGTGAGCCTGACCACGGACCTGAACGCCCTGTTCCGGCGCATCAACGACGCCCTGAACCAGCACATGGACGCGAGCAACTTCTTCATCGCCCTGCTCAGCCCGGACCGCAACACGCTGGTGTTCGAATATTTCAGGGACAAATACGACCCGTGTCAGGGCAGTACCTTCGACATGAACGACAAGAAAGCGGCCAGCATGTCCGCCCACGTCATCCGCACGGGGCGCCCCCTGTTCGTTACCGCGGAAAAACATCCAGAAACAACGGACCACAACAACGAACAGGGCCCCATATACATGACGCGCAAGGAATTCATGCGCATGTACAACGTGGCCGAAAAAAACATCCTCGGCGTGCCGTCCCGGGCGTGGCTGGGCGTGCCCCTGAACGTGGGCGGCAAGGCCATCGGGGTCATGGCCGTGCAGCACTACGAGAACCCGCGCCATTACACTGTCGGCGACATCGACCTGCTCATGGCCGTTTCCGAACAGACCGCGCTGGCCATCGAACGCAAGATGAACGAACAGGCGCTTCGCGAGGCCAAGGCGCTGGCCGAGGCCGCCAACGAAACCAAGAGCGAATTCCTGGCCAACATGAGCCATGAGATCCGCACCCCCCTCAACGGAGTGCTGGGCATGCTGCAGCTCTGCCAGACCACCGAACTGGACGAAGAGCAGAAGGACTACGTGCAGACCGCGCTGGCGTCGGGCCGCAGCCTGCTCTCCATCATCAACGATATTCTGGACTTTTCCAAGATCGAGGCGGGCAAGCTGGACGTGATCCGGGAGCGGTTCAACGTCTACAATGTGGTGGAAGACGTGCTGCAGACTTTCCGGGACCAGGCCGAAGCCAAGGCCGTGGCCCTTTCCTGCGTTACAACGCCGGACATTCCGGCCCCGCTCATGGGCGGCAAGGGCCGACTGCGCCAGATTCTCTTCAATCTGGTGGGCAACGCCATGAAATTCACGGAGTACGGATCCATCACGGTCAGCGTCTCCCTGCAGCACACGGGTTCCGGCCCGGAAAAGGCACGGCTGCTGTTCGTGGTCTCGGATACGGGCATCGGCATTCCCGCGGAAAAACTCGACCATATTTTCGAGCCGTTCACGCAGGTGGACGGCTCGTCCATGCGCCGCCATCAGGGAACCGGGCTGGGACTGGGCATCGTCAAGCGACTCATCGGCCTGCTCGGCGGGTCCATGTCCATGGTCAGCGAACTGGGCAAGGGCACGGATATCTATCTCTCCATCCCCTTTGACCGCGAGAACGTCTGCCCGGCCCCAGAATCAGCAGACGTCTCCGGAAACGGGCGCCGCGGCCTGCACATCCTCGTGGTGGAGGACAACCGCATCAACCGCCTGTTCGCGGCCCGCATGTTCGGCAAGCTCGGCCATGTTGCCGAAACCGCCCGCAACGGCGAAGAAGCCCTGAACCTGCTGCAAAAACGGTCATTCGATGCCATCTTCATGGACGTGCAGATGCCGGGCATGGACGGCATAGAAGCCACCCGCCGCATCCGCAACGCCACTTCCGGCATGGTTGCGGACCCGGAACTGCCCATCGTGGCCATGACCGCCCACGCCATGCGCGGCAACAGAGAACAGTTCCTGGCCGCAGGCATGGACGAATATATTGCCAAACCCATTGAAATAGAAGAAGTTCAAACCGTTCTTCATCAACTCTTTCCCGAGGCGTGACCACCATGAGCCGAACCCGCGTATCCATTGTCATTCCCAACTACAACTACGGACGCTTCCTGCCCCGGCTGGCCCTGAGCCTGACCAACCAGACCATCGGCATCGACGTGTGCGAAATCATCGTTGCGGACGACGGCAGCACCGACGAATCCATGGCCATGCTCTGCCATCTGGACGAACTGCCCAGCGCCGGATTCCGCGTGGTGGAGCTTGAGCACACGGGCGATCCGGCCCGGGTATGCAACGCAGGCCTTGAAGCGGCCTCGGCCCCGTATGCCGTGTGTCTGGACCCGGACGACCTGCCCTCGCCCGAATGGCTGGCCGCATGCGTGGCCACGCTGGAAGAACAACCGCGCACCGGGCTGGCCTATACGCACTTCATCCGCTCCGAGGCCGGAGATTGCCGACGCATGGAACTGCCCGGGTACAGTGCCGGGGAACTGGCCCGGCGCAACATAACGGCTCCGGCCCCGCTCATGCGCAGGGAGGTTTTCGAAGCCTCGGACGGATACCGCGCCAACACCGCGTATTACAAATGGGATTTCTGCATACAGGCCGCAGTGAACGACTTCGGGCTCTATCGCGTGGATGCCACCTACTATGCCCACATGATTCATGGCGAAAACCTCTCGCTGACCGCCCCGGCCAACGACGGCCAGGCCAAGGCGAACGTGGTGCGCAACAATCCGGATTTCTTTCCGGAAAAAGTTGCGGACTGGGCCCGGGCCCTGCTTGATGGTGAACCGTGGGCAGACCCGTTTGCCGCCGGGACCATACCGGACGGACCGGCTGTGGAAAAAATGTTGAAAAAATAGAAAATTACCAGCGTTGTCAATTAGACTTGGCAACAATTACGCAAAAAGGGCAGATCAACGCCTTTAGCGCTGGCAATTCCAATTCTTTTGTACTATGGCTCCTGCATGGAACCAAGCACGGCAATGTCTCGTCCGGTTTCGTATTTTCCCATATCGCCCATGATGCTGTTCCCCAACGCTATGGGGAGCTTTTCGGTCTACCTCTGGCAGGGGAACGACTTCGTCCTGTACACGCGCTCCGGCCAGACGTTCACCGAAAAACACCGGCAGACGCTCTACAACAACGGCGTCAAGGAAATATACGTCCAAAGCGAAGACAAACCCCACTACGAAAAATACATCGAGGAAAACCTCGGCTCCATCCTCACCAACGAGGCCCTGCCCCTGGAAGACCGCTCCAGGGTCTTTTACGAGGCGTCCTCCAGCGTGGTGCAAAGCGTCTTCAGCAACAAGCTGCCCGGCGCGCTCAGTTCCGCCTATTTCAACAGGGTCAGCGCCGTTGTCGAAAACAGCATCCGCTTTCTCTCTTCCGGCCACTCCCTTTCCACGCTCGGGCCCTTCATTTCCCACGACTACAAGACCTATACGCACTGCATCCATGTATTCATCTTTCTGGTGGCCATCCTCAACACCTATGATCTGGACGAACCCGAAATCTTCGAGTGCGGCCTGGGCGCCATCCTGCACGATCTGGGAAAGACCAAGATCCCGAAAAACATTCTCAACAAACGCGGCGCACTGACCCTGGGGGAACGCGAAATCATCGAGTCCCACCCCATGCACGGGGTTTCCATCTGTTCGCTGCTGCCCCTGAGCCAGAACACCATCAACTGCATCCTCTTCCATCATGAAAAGATGGACGGCAGCGGATACCCCGCGGGGCTGCGCGGCGACGACATCCCCCTGCCCGTCCGCGCCATAGCCATAGCCGACATCTATGATGCCCTGACCTCGGCCCGCCCCTATGCGGACGCCATGGCTCCCTACGAGGCGCTCAAGCTCATGCGCCACAAGATGCACAAGGAACTGGACATGGATGTTTTCAAACGCCTGGTGGCCGTGCTGGGCGGCGCCAACATGCTCTGAGTTTCCACAGCCCCTCCCCGCATTCCCCTACATCCCGGAATTTATGCTTTGCCCGTTGCATTGATCATGGGCTATGTTTTTCAGACCGTACGACCAGCTCCCGAACGCATGCAACAGGCAGGAGACAATGAGCACGGACAATAGCCCGGAATACCTCGAAGAACTGCACGCACTGCTCCAGGAATTCAACATCACCTCGGAACTGGAGTGGGTGGCCGTGGTCCTGTTCGTCCGCAACCTGATACGGGACCTTTCCATCTTCACGGACAAACGCAAGGCCGACCTCCAGCAGGAGGTCTTCGCGGTCCTGGGCACCAAAGATCTCTCTGCCGAGCAATACGAGCGCGTGGTGGAAAAAATCGAAGTGTTCGTCATGCACAACGCGGCCACACTGGAGCTGGAAACCGCCCTGGCCGAGGAAAAACGCTCGGCAGCCGCCCTGCTCGGGGAAATGAATTCCCTCATCAACATGATCCGCGGCACGCAGGAGATGCAGCAGACATCGCTCACGAAATTCGAAGACAAGACCGTGGGCGTGATCCGCGAATCCGAAGACCGTTCGGTCATCGTTTCCCGCGTGCGGCAAATGTTCAAGGAACTGGTGGCTGAATTCCGGGAAGAAACCCGGGAATGGGAAAGCTTTGCCACGGAGTTGCAGCGCACGGCCACCTTCGACCCCTTGCTCACCGAGCTTTACAACCGCCGGGCATTCGACGCCACCCTGATCTCGGCGGCGCGCACCGGCCACGACCAGGACCCGCCGCCCACGCTGATGATGATCGACGTGGACAAGTTTAAACGCGTCAACGACGAATGGGGGCACCAGGCCGGCGACGAGGTGCTCAGGACCCTGGGACGCATCGTCAATTCGCAGGCCATCCAGTACAACGGATTCGCGGCCCGCTACGGCGGGGAGGAGCTGGTGGTGCTGGTGCATGGCATTGACAGGGAAACCGCCAACATCAAGGCCGAGGCCATCCGGCTGGACGTGGAACGCCACACGGTTCCGATGCGCCGGGAAAAGGATGCCCCTCCCACACCGCTGTCCTTCACGGTCAGCATCGGCGTGGCCCAGCTGGAGCCGGGCTGGGGTCCGGGCGACCTTGTGCGCGCCGCGGACAAGGCCCTGTACCGCGCCAAGGAGAACGGTCGAAACCGGGTGGTGGCCCATTGGGAGTGATATCCGGTCCGGTCCGCCTGCTGCACACGACAGCCCTTCTTGTTTTGCTGTGCGCATGGGCGCTGCCCTGCCGCGCAAACCTGCTCCTGCTCCACTCGGATTCGGCAGGCTCGCCTGCGGCGGCCTGCGTGCTTCAGGGCATGCAACAGGCCTTGGACGCCCACGGCGTGCACACGGACATCCTGCAATACCACCTCGGTGCCGACCGCAACGACAGCGAGGAGCATTTCGACGACATGGCCGAGGCGCTCGCCCGCCTGCTGAAGGAACACCCGATTCAGGGCGTGACCTGCGACGGTGATGCCGCTCTGGCCGTGCTGCAACGCTACCGGGCCTCGCTGTTCGGCACGATTCCCGCCACATTCTGCAATGTCGATCACTTTGAGCCGCGCATGGGCCGCGATGGCAACTGTACGGGCCTGACAACCGAGCCGGGGGTGGCCCCCCTGCTGGAAACCATGCTGGCCCTGCATCCCGAGGCGCGTACCGTGGTCGTGTTCACGGACCACACTCCGGAAAGTTACGAAATTCGCCACGCGGCGCAGGAAGTTTTCTCGCGGCATATGGACCGCATGCAACTGGTGCTGCCCGGGTTCGAGGCCGGACGGGAAGCCGGCCTGGACAAAAAACAGGTCGTGCGGATAGCCCGGAACATGCCTGCTGACGGCCTGGTGCTGCTGGCGCGCTTGACCCGAGATGGAAACGGCTCGTTCATCGACCAGCCTGAACTGGCCCGGACCATGGCCGCATCCTGCCCGGTGCCGGTCTATGTTCTGCACGAGGCGGACATGGCCGCTGGCACGGCCGGTGGATACGTGACAAACGAGAAGGAACAGGGACGCATGGCAGCGCAGGCCCTGCTGGCGCTCATGCAGGGGCACTCCCTTTCCGAATTCCCGGTGACCAGTCTTCCGCGCCAGTGGCGGTTCCACAAAGCACCTCTGCAAAAGGCCGGAGCCGACCTTGCTGCGCTGCCGCCAAACGCCCTTGTGGACGGAAAACAACAACAAACCGCAACAACATGGTTCCCCCTGCCGCCGGGCATGGCCGCACTGGGCGGCGTCCTCATTGGCCTGCTGGCGGTGCTGCTGATGCGCAAACGGCCTAGAAACCGGCAATGATCAGGGCGTGCAGCCCTGCGGCAACGCCCAAAAAAGCTGCGGCAATGCGGACCATGTGCACGGTGTGTGCGCGAACCATATTTCCCAGTTCCGGGGCGCGGCGCGCCTGCCGGGCAAGCAGTTCCCTATCGCAAATCCAGAGCATCACAACCCTCCTTGCTGTTTTCAGGAAGTCAGTTCCTGCGCCGTGGGACGGATATCCGCGGCAAATACGCCCTTGGGAACGCCGTCCCCGTTCATGACGGGTGCTGAAATGGTCAGACAATAGTCGTTGACCACTTCCGAATAGTAGATATTGGACACGTAGGTTTCGCCGGTGCGCAGCGGCTCGGTGTGCCAGTCGCGGTCGGTCCAGTCCTTGTCGCAGAGATCGGCGCCCAGCGTGCACACCGCGCCCGGAGCCTGGGCAAAATCCGTAATCATGCGCCCGTTGGCGTCCGTAACCCAGACCATGTCCAGATACTCCTTTTCACGCACCAATGAATCGAGAACGGCCTTGAGCGGACCGGGAGCCATATCCCTGACGGCCGGCTGCGTGGCCAGCTTTTCCACTTCGTCCTGAACCCTGCCCTCGCCCAGCATGCGAAACAGCCCGTACAGACGCGTGAGCGCGTCTATCTGCCGGGTGATGCGCGAGATGGCCTGCCCGGTCTCGTTCACGGCCTCGGCCGTGCCCAGTGTGACCTTGTCCACCTCGCCCACGGCAAGGGATATCTCTTCACCGGCAAGAGATTGCTGTTCGCTGGCCCGGGCAATGCCCTGCACCTGCTCCGAGGTGACGCGAAAATGGTCCATGATCTCGTTGAGCACGGCCCCGGATTCCCCGGCCATGCCGTTGGCGCGCTCCACCGCGCCCGAGGCCCGGTCCATGCCCTCCATGTTGGTGTGCACACCTTCCTGAATGGCCTTGATGCTCTGGCCCACCTCGCGGGTGGCGTCCATGGTTTTCTCGGCCAGCTTGCGCACTTCGTCCGCCACCACCGCGAACCCGCGCCCGGCCTCTCCGGCGCGCGCCGCCTCAATGGCCGCATTCAGCGCCAAAAGGTTGGTCTGGTCCGCAATGTCGGAAATCACGTTCATGACCCGGCCGATGCCCTTGGCCTTTTCCCCGAGGTCCCCGGCCTCTTCCTTGAGCTGCACGGTGATCTGGCTGACCTCGCCCATGGTCTCCACGGTACCGTGCACCACCGCAGCACCGCTCCGCGCGCGATCCGAAGCGGCCTCCACCGTGGAGGCGGCCTCTTCCGCAGAGCGGGCCACTTCCGCAATGTTGTGGCTCATGGCCTCGATGGCGTCCACGGTCTGCTCCACGCGCATCTGCTGGGAAAGCGCGTTTTCACGGATGTTCTCGGACTCGCGGTTCACCTGTGTGGAGGCGTCGTTCATGCGCGTGACGATATGGCGCAACATGCCGGCCGCCTGCAACATGCCCTTGCGCTGTGCCTGGTCCGCGTCAAAACGGGCCTGCCGCGCCTGACGGGCGTCCTCCAGCGCGGCCTCGGCTTCTTCGGCGCGCTTGCGGGCCGTGTCCCCGGCCTGCTCGGCTTCATGCATCTTGTCGCGCAGGTTGCCCACCATGATCACGATGGCGTCGCGGACCTCGGCCAATTCGGCCTTGAACCGGCCCGTGGCTTCGGCCTCGAGGTCACCGTCCGAAACAGCCCCGGCAAAGGCGCGTAGCGAGTTGAGCGGCTTGAACAGGGCGATGCGCAAAAAGCCGAGGGTAATAAATATGATGCAGACGCAGGAACCGGCCGTGAGCACCAGACCGGCATGTTCCAGCCGGGTCACCCCGGCAAAGGCTTCGTCCGTGTCCATCTGGGCTACCAGCGCCCAGCGCACGTCGCCGATGGAAACCGGCGCATAGGCGGCCAGCACCTCGGTGCCGTCAAATGCCTCGGTGGTCATGGTGCCGGACTCACCCTTCAGGGCGCGGTCAACGGGCTTGATCTTCATGGCCCCGGTTGCCGGACTCCGAAAGGACGCGGCCACGGAATGACGTTCCATGTCCGCAGACAGGTCCGAACGCATGAGACGGTCCGGCCCCACCAGAAAAACCCCGCCCGAATCGCCCATGCCCGCTCTGGCCTTCATGAGCCGGTTCACGGAATCGAGCGAAATGCGCAGGCCGGCCACACCTTCGATCTCTCCGGTGATACGGCGCACGGGCGCAAGAATGAATGCGCTGGGTTCGCCGTCCAGCGGGCCATAGGCATGAAAATCCACGAACACGGTCCTGCCGGAAAGCGCAGTCTTCCACGCCGTGGCCAACGGCGTCCCGGCCATGGTTCCCCTGGCAAGGTCCGCGCCCAGCTCGCGCCCTTTTTTGGCCGTGAACACGATACGCCCGGTATCATCCATGAGCAGGGCGTCATGGTAGCCCATGTCATCCACGAACACGGAAAAATCGCGCTGCACCCGCTTCAGGGCATGGGCGAATTCCTCGTTGCTCACGTCCATGGGCTTGCCCGGCTGGGCGTTGTAAAAGGCGATGTCGCGCAGGCGCACCAGCGCGCTGTACACGCCGCGCGCCTTGGCATAAACCGCCACGTCCTGCTCCCAGGAACGGGTGATGTCTTCAAGGTTGTGCTTTTTGGCCTGGGTGACCGAAGCCAGCTTGTCAAACACTTCGGACCGAAGGCTTTCCGAACCGGAGACGATGCTGTACCCCACCATGCCCGCCAACGGCAAAACGCCGATGATCAGGCAGAAAAAAATCATCTTCACACTGAGTCGCACGTATTCCCCCTCCTTGATCATCCACGAACAGAACGTTCACATGAATGAGTTAGAATGGGGCAGAAATACACGGAATCAAAACAAGGTGAAGCATGATATTGTTACGATCATGCAACATTACATTGCAAAATCAGGCAAGCAATTCAAACCTTTGCAGGGGGGGGGTGAACTAAAACGTGATGTCCTTGAGAAAGGTGACCAGTCCGCGGCTGACGTCGCTGTCGTAGGCTCGGTCCTTGCGGATCAGCTCGGCGGCGGCCTCGGCCGGATCGCGGCCCGGGCAGTGGGGTCGATCCGTGATCATGGCCATGTAGGAATCGGCAACGGCCATGATGCGGCCCAGCTCGCCTATGGCAGAGCCCTTGAGCTTGGCCGGGTAGCCCGAACCGTCCAGCCGCTCATGGTGCTGCATGATGGGATCTTCAATCTCCGGTCCGGTCAGGCCCAGACGGTTGACGATCTCAACACCCTGGCGGCTGTGTTCCTGCATACGCCGCTTTTCGTCCGGCCTGAGCTGCTGGCATTTGTCCGTGACCAGCCGCGAAACCTTGGACATGCCCAGATCGTACAGGAAAAAACCGAGCGCGATGCGGCTCAGGTCGTCCACGGCCACGGCATGATCACGGGCAAGGCAGTACAGGGAAACAGCCACCAGCGAGGCGTTCACCCGCTGCCGCTGGCGCGTGCGGTGGCGATGGGCGGTGGCGGCCAGATGCGCGGCATTGCGGGAATCCACACCCACGAAAACCGCCAGCAAATCCAGTGCCCAACCGAGCATTTCCAGAACATCGGGCCGGGGATTAACGAACATTTCGTCCACCAGCGCCACGAGCTGTTCCGCAAAGATGTCAGCCACGTCCGCAGACGAAAGGTTGGGGTCTTCCACGGCCACGTCCAGACTCGAAGACAGGCACTCAACGTACGAGGCCTGCTGATTGCGCGAAAAAAAGAGCTGCCCGGCTTCGGACAATGCACGGGCCTGCTTGCGCAACTGTTCGGAAAAGGGTGTGCCGGAACGGTACAGGGGAACAAGCACGTTGATCTCCTCCTTGTAGTGGAAAAGATCAAGCGGCAATTCCCGGCGCGGAAAACAATCGAACGACTCGGGGTCGACCTGATTGTACTCCTCGATGTTGATTTCGTCGGCATCCACGGCATTCACCGACTTCCGACCACTGTTATCCAAACCCATGCGCCCTCACGAATCAATGCGTTGTATCTGCTGCAACACTACAATGCCAACGGCCCGGCGTCGATGCCCTTATAACCCGGAAACCGCAAAAGCCGTAAAAAAAACACACGCCCAGAGCACGGCCGACACGAGAAGCCCGGCCGGAATCATCCACCAGCGCAACAGTACGGACCGTCCGCGCAACCGAAAGGTGGCACAGCAGGAAAACAGGGCGGTCGTCATCTGAAAAACAAGGCCGCTCGCGGCCAGCGCAGGCAACAGGAACACCCATACCAATGGGTTGGAAAGCCAGGACACTCCAATGCCTCCCATCACAAACCGCAAATGGAGTCCGGCCTGTGAACAGCTGATTTAATGGTCTGAAAAAAAAGGAAAACCATCGTCAGAAAAACTCTCACTGCAACCCTAGACAACAACCGACCGCAAACTCGCCGCCCGCAAATCAGTCCATGAGCCAGTCCGCCAACAGGGGCGGGGTCGGGCAGCCCCTGATCGGGTTGAAACAGCAGGCCGCGGTCAGTTCGATGCCGTTCTTGATGATGGACACGGGCCGGTCGCTGGAAACCACCACCACGATGATGTCCTCGTTTTCCGCCGTGAACCGCAGCGCGGAGTTGAAACGCGCTCCCCGGCCCCGGTTCTCCCCGGGAACGCTCTTGCCGTCCATGAGGCAGGCGAACCCGTGCAGCTTGAGGTCCGAGCCGATATGCAGGGCACCGTCGATCTTGGCCAGCGAACAGGCCAGCTTGAGGTGGCTCTTTTCCCGCAGGTCGAGCGGCTGGTCGAACCGTTGCCCGGCCGCCGGGACCAGCATGTGCCCCAGGTCGATGATCAGGGTGCAGCCGTGCTTGCGGTCGCGCACGCGGTCCACCAATCCGGTGATGATATGCATCATGTTGTGATGGTTTTCCATGGGCATGGCGGATTCCAGCAGCAATTCCTCCAGCTGCACAAGGTTGGCCTTGAGGTTCTTGGAGTGGAAATTGCCGTCCGAAAAGGTGCAGACCAGCTTGTCCATGAGCATGAGCAACCCGTGCGATCCGCTGAACTGTGCGGCCATGAACGCGCCGGGCATGGGGCCGATGGCCACGCCCACGATGCTGACCCCGTCCGACACCAGCACGCGGCCCGAGTATTCCACGGCCTGCAGCATCTTGCGCACATGCTTGAAGTCTCCGAGCAGGGGGCGCTGGTGCTCGGGAAAGGTGCAGATGAAGCGCACCTGATTCATGTCGCATGGCTCCACCACCACCAGCCGGCCGCGCGGCCAGGCACCCTCTTCCTTGGTGCGCGAAATGCCCAGCACCGCGTCCAGAAACGGATAAACACGGATGCGGGTATCCAGCCGTCCGAGACCGCTGCGCTCGTCCACCAGATGATCGCGCACCGCGTGGATGGCGCAGTTCTGGAGAACGTACCCGGCCGTGTCGATATTCATGATGCTCTGGATCTCGTAGTTCTGCGAAAACAGACGCACCGCGTATTCCAGCCAGCGTCGGGTGGGACCGACCACGCACATGTCCGGGTGTTCCTCGGTGAACCACATCTGGTAGGGCACGGCCTTGGACCGGCCGCCAAAGCAGACCAGACCGGCCAGTTCCAGACCTTCGTAGTGCTCCTCTTCAAGAAAACGGACCTCGGCATCGTCGAACTCCCTGCTTGTGCGCCACTTGCCCGAATGCAGGTAGAATTGCTGCAAACGGGGTTCATGGCCGCGCAGCAGGTGCTGCGGATCATAGACCCGCAAGGGGCCGTTCGGCGATGTGGTGTAGATGAGCGCGGCCCGGCTCGGGCCGGAAAAATGGGACAGGCCGTCGCGCAGCCCGTCCAGAATATGGAAAATGCAGATATTTTCAAAGGAGCTGCGGGGCGATGGAACAGACATGATGCCTCCGGGTCGGGGGAAACGGGCTACGGCCCGTGGTTTGGCATCAATTTACCCGCAAAAACAATCGCATGTCCAGACCGGTATCATTTCAGGACAGCCAGAAACATGTCCGCAAGCTCGCGCACGACCCCATGACCGCCCCGGGCCGAGGTCACCAGATGGGCCATGCCCAGAATTTCCGGGTGCGCGTCCGACGGTGCTGCCAGAACCCCGGCCAGCCGGAACGCGGGCAGATCATTGGTGTCGTTGCCCACGAAAAGTATTTTGGAAAGGTCCACACCGCGCTCCCGGGCAAGTTCGCGCAGCCCCTGCCCCTTGTCCGCGCAGCCGTGCACGGCCGGAATGCCGAGTTTTTCGGCCCGGGCCGCGACAACCGGATTGGTCTCGGTGCTCAGGATGGCCTGTTCCAGCCCCAGCGAACGCATGATGCCCACGCCGTGGCCGTCGCCACGGTTGCAGAACACGGCCTCGGTCCCGTCCTCGCCCACCAGCACCCGGTTGTCGGTCATGACCCCGTCGAAATCATAAACCACCAGCTCGACGTCTTTGAGTTTTTTCGTATTCTGCACGCCCTACTCCTGTTCCGCGGACCCGGCCCGCCTGTTTTTCCTGCCCCGCTTCCATTGCTCGAAACGCATGAGCAGACTCCATTCAACAGGAATGATGAAGAGTGTCAATGCCGTGGCAACACACAGGCCCGTGACGAAGGTGGTGGCCATGGTGCCCCACACCAGCGAATAATAGGGAATGCCTATGGCCATGGGCAACAGCCCCAGCGTGGTGGTCAGTGTGGTCAGCAGGATGGGTCGCAACCGGATACGCACGCCCTCGCGCGCGGCCTCGCTCAGGGACATGCCCCCGCGGTAGAGCTTGTTGATGAAATCCAGCAGCACAAGGGAATCGTTGACCACGACCCCGGTGACCCCCACCGTGGCGATGAAACTGTTGATGGTGAACAGGGACCGGGTCAGGAACGTGCCCCAGACCACGCCGGTGAGCGCGAAAATGACCACGGACATGATCACCAGCGGCTGGGTGTAGCTCTGGAACTGGCAGGCCAGAATGGTGTACATGATCATCAGCGCGATCACAAAGGCCGAGGCCAGCGAGGCAAACGAACGCCCGGTGCTCTCGTATTCTCCGGAAAAGTCCACGGCCGCGCCCGGATACTTGTCCTTGACCGTATTGTAGTAAGCGCGCACGTCATGCACGATGCTGGTTGTGGTCACGGGCGATCCCGGGCGAATGTCCGCGGTCAGGGTCACGGCCCGCTGGCCCTGATAGCGATTGCGCTGACCCGGTTCGCGGTAGGAGCGCACCCCGCACAGGTCGCCGAGGCGCACCGGGCCGGACTGGTGCTCCAGAACCGGTATGTTCAGGGCGTCCTCGGGCGTTTCCAGCCGGTTCGGATCAATCATGAGCTTGAGGTCGATGTCTTCATCCGCCACGCGGAATTCACCAACGAAACGACCATCCAGCACGCTGCCCGCAAGTGCCGCCACCTGATCCTTGGCCAGCCCGAATTCCGCAATGCGCACCGGATCGGGCAGAAAGCGGAACACGCGGTTGTCCGTGCCCGTGTCTGCGTGCAGATCAATGAGGTACGGCGCAATGGCCGTATTGGCGGTCAGCCACGAATGCAGGTCGTTCTTGAGCGCGGCAACGGCCCCGTGGTCCGAACCGAGTATGCGGATGTTCACGTCCTTGCCCGTGGGCGGGCCGTCCTTCTGCGGCCAGACCCTGATCTTCCAGCCGCCCTCGGCAAAGGGCGCCAGATGGCCGCGCACCCATTCCAGCATCTTGAGAGGGTCGTTGTCCGGATTGTCCACGAACGCCTGATTGTCCTTGTCCGGCAATTCCACGATGACGATGCCCAGATTGGACCCGTAGATGCTTTCGTAGTCCGTGTTGATGTCCATGCCCGCAAGCCCGGAGCAGGACACGGCCATGCCCTTGCCCAGCGATTCGATATCGCGGGATATGGCCTTGACCTTGCGCGAGGAGTCTTCCACGGGCGTACCCACCGGTCCGCGCAGGCTCACGTAATACGTTGTGTAATCATCGGGGAAAAACTTGATGCGTATCAGGGGCATGACCCCGGAAACGGACACGCCCAGAATGATCATGGCCATGACAAAGGCCACGGCAATGACGCCGAGGCTCTTCCACTGGTGGCGCATGACGAACACCAACGTCTTGTCCACCCGCGCGCGCAACCGGAGCAGGAAATCCGGGTCCGGGCGCAGACCGTGACTCACGGCCTCTTTGGAGAGCCGACTGGCCCCGGGCCAGTCCAGAATGTGCGAGGGCAGAATGAACAGGCATTCCAGAAGGGAGGCGATGATGGCAAAACTCACGGCCTTGGGCACCAGCGCAAAGAACTCGCCGGTGGAGCCGCTCATGATCAGCATGGGCAGAAACGCGGCCACCGTGGTGGACGTGGCCGCGATCACGGGCAAAAAGACCTCCCCCGTACCGTGGATAACGGCCACGCGCAGGTCCTTGCCCTGCTGGATGTGGCGGTACACGTTTTCCACCACCACGATGGCGTCGTCCACGATGATGCCGCTGACCAGCACAAAGGAAAACAGGGTGATCTCGTTCAGGGAGTTGCCCGTCAGCCACATGATGACCATGGTCACCAGAAAGGAAAACGGCACGCCCACGGTGGTGAGCATGGCGTTGCGAAAGCCCATGACCACCCAGATGCACACGCACACGAGAAAAATGCCCACCAGCAGGTTGGAGCCCAGGGTGCTGATGTTGTCGTCGATGTAGTTGCGCTGGTTCTGGGTCAGGACAGCGGCGACCCCTTCCTTTTCCATGGTCGACTCATAGTCGGCCACGATCCTGCGCACCGAGGATTCGATTTCCAGCGAGTTGCCCTGCGGGGTCTTGAGGATGTCCACGCTCACGCAGTCCTGCCCGTTGACCGAGGCGATCACGAAGGGATCGCGGTATCCCAGCCCGGCATGGTCAATGACGTCGCCCACCGTGACCAGCGAACCGTCCAGATCACGCCGGACCACGGTGGCGGCCACCTGCTCGCGGGTGCGGAACTTCTCGTCCACGAGAATCACGTATTCACCGGTCCGGCTCACGAAATCCCCGGCCGGAATCGTGACGTTGGACTGCTCCAGCGCCCGGGCCACCTCGTCAAAGGTCACCCCGAAGCGCATGAGCTTGTCCGGATCCAGATGCACATGAAATTCACGGGCATATTCCCCGTCTATCTGCACTTCCTTGACCCCGGGGATGCGTTCCAGCGGGACCTTGATCTCCTCGGCCATGAGGGTCAGGGCGCGGTTGGAACGGTCGCCCACAAGGTTGACGCTGACCACGGGCAGCCATTCGCTGATGCGCACCACCATGAACTGGGGCGGGTCCATGGTTGAGGGCAGGTCGTTTTGTACGGTTAACACCTTGAAGCGCAGTTCGTCATACAACCTGTCGTAATCCGTATCGTCCAGAAACTTGACCATGATGCTGGAACGTTCGCGGTAGGAGCGCGACCGCACGAACTCCACGTTTTCCAGATCGTCAAGCGCATCTTCGATCTCACGGGTGACCAGCGCCTCCACCTCGGTGGCGCTGGCCCCGGGCAGGTACGCGGAAATGATGACCTTGCCCATGCGCACGTCCGGGTAGCGTTCCACGGGCAAATCAAACGCGCAAAAAACGCCCACCACCATGAGCAGGACAAAGACGAGGTTGACGAAAACCTTCTGGCGCAGGGTCAGGTCCACCAGCCCCCGCACCGGGCCGAGATGTTGCTTGCCGGGTTCCATATGCTCGTTCCTCCCGGCCTACTTCGCGCTCGCGGCTTCAGGGAATTTCAAAAACCGGTCGCCCACGCGCACGTCCGGGGACGTGACCCGCACGAAACCGCCCGGCGCGCTGCCCAGCAGCACCACCCGCACCCGCTCGTTATCCGGTGTCATCAGAAAATACTCTTCGTAGGCCTTGACCAGAGCCGAGGACGGCACCAACACCGAACCGCCCGGATCCGGCAGATTCAGCACCAGTTCGGTGCGCACTCCGCCCCGGAACGGCAGGTCGCCCGAGGATATCTGCAAATCCACGTTGATCTTGCGCGTTTCCGGGTCAAAACCCGGGGAAACCCGCTCCAGCGTGGCCTGCACCGTGCCGTGGCTGTCCGGCAGATTCAGTGTCACGGTATCGCCCAGAGCCTTGAGCGCGGCATACTCGGTGCTGCTCAGGGCAAAAGGCACCAAAAGCACATCGTAACGGCCCAGTTCGGCCACCTTTTCGCCGGTGTTGACCCATTCGCCCGGCTCGATGTAGCGCTCCACCACCTGCCACCCTTCCGGACCGCGCAGGGTGTGGCGCCGCAACTGCTCTTCCAGCCGCCGTTCCTCGATTTGCAGGCCCTTGAGCTGTTGCAGGGCCGTGGCGTGGTCCCGTTCGTGACTGTCCAGCGTGGATTGCGCCGCAGTCCGACTCTTGACCAGATCACCGTACCGTTCACGCTCGCGCCCGTAAAAGCGCACGTCACTCTTGAGCCGTTTCTGATCCGCACGGTTCTTTTCCAGGTCCAAACGAATAAAGGTGCTGTCCAGCCGGGCAAACAGGCCATCCTTGCCAAGCGTATCGCCCACATCCGCCTGCACATCCTCGACCCGGGCAGAAACTTCGCTCACCAGCGTCATGCGGCTGCGCGCGCGGGTAAAGGCGGTCAGTATGGCCCTTCGCGCGGCCTTGCGCACCGCAAAGGTCTCGGTGGATGCGGGAGCCTTGGCACTGGCCGGCGCAGCCGGCGCCTTTTCTGCCGCTGGCTGGTTTGCACTGGCCTGATCATCGCCGCCCACGCACCCGGCAACAAGCGGCACAGCAATCAAAACCGCAACCAACCACAATGTATTCATTCTCATGACAAATCTCCGAAATTCATGATTTATCTTCTTGTTTACAGTCGCAAGTTGTCCCGGGCCTGCGCAAAAACCGCAATGTTTTTTCCAAAAGGGTGTCCAGATCGCTGTCGCTGAAAACACCGAGCCGCCCGGAAACCGCGAGGCTGGCCAACCCATGCACCCCGGACCACAGCCCGAAGACCACGGCCTCTTCATCCACGTCCCCGAAATAGCCGCTGCGCACCACCTGCGCCATTCTGTTTCGAAAATGGTGATAGGACTGCATCGACTCCTCGGCCAGCTCGCCCTCAAGGTCCACTTCCTCGCACGAAGTACAGAACATCAGATGAAAATCGTCAGGGTTCTCCATGGCAAAACGCAGATAATTGCGCCCGGCGCGCCGCAGCATCTCTTCGGGCTTCTGCGCTCCCTCCTGTGCCAGCTGCCCGGCATGAAATTCCCGGAACCCTTCGTTGCGCAAATGCGAAAGAATGGCCCGCTTGCCCGGAAAATACCGGTATATGGCCGCGGGGCTGTACCCTGCAGCTGCGGCTATGCCGCGCATGGAAACATTGTCGAACCCCTGCCGGATGAACAGACCCTTGGCCGCGTCCAGTATCAGCCGCCGCTTGTGTTCCCGCTCCTGTTCCTTTCTCGCTTGCTTGCCCATGCGACTCCCTAGCAGTACTTCGCCCGAAAAGTAAACACTGTTCACAAATAAAAACAGCGTTTATCTATAATCGTAACACAATGGCGGGATGCGCCGTTTCATGCTGTCCTAGCAGGATGTCACGAAGCCGGCCTGACCGATTTTCTCAAGGACAACCAGACGATCAGGTGGTGAAACGGTCGCACCAGATTGAAATAAACCGGCCCGGTCCAGTGCCGGTAGTGCACGATGGTGGCCACGTGCATGCGGTTATCGCCGTTCGCGAGCGGCTCGCACACGGAAACCAGATAGGCGAGCAGATGGCGGTCTTCGGCCTTGGCGATCCAGTAGTGCCCTTCGGCCGCTTCCACCACCACGAAAGGACCGGCCGTACCGCCCGGTTCCATGGGCACAGACTGCAAGCCCTGCGTGTTGAAATCCGCCTGTTCCAGCCCCATGAGCGCGGCCACGCCCCTTCTCAGGCCGTACAACATGCGCAGCCACCACGGCTTCCAGCCCAGCATGGCCGCCAGATGTTCCCGGTGGCCCACCGGCCCCTGCGCGCTGCGCACGTCCACATGATCCGCGCCGTGCAGCAACGGTCCGACAGCTTCGATCCGGCGAATGTGCTCAAGACTCATGCCCCGCCTCCGTGTTTGCTATACCGGCCCGAAGGCCTTCCACCAGTTGGCGAACCATGGGCAACGCTGCCTGCATGGCCCGCTCTCCGCTGAACGGTTCCACCTGCACGCCGACCACAATGCCGAACATGTAATGGGAAAAACAGGACATGGCCGCTATTTCGCTGTCGGCATCACCGCGAATCTCCCCGCGCTCCCGGGCCGCGTCGAACAACTTGGCCAGCTCACGGATATAACGGTCCGCCTGCTCCTCGTATCGCTCGCCCCAACGGCCGCCCACGAAAAATGACGCCTTGACCGCATGAACGAAAACCGCACCTCCATGGCCATAGAAATCATATTCGCGCTCCAGCAGGAATTCGAGTTGCGCATCCAACGGAGCATCCGGTACGGATTCCAGGGCCGCGAACGACTTTCGCTCGATCTCATCATAAAAGACCGCGTGCATGAGCGAGGTCTTGTCCTTGAAATGCAGGTTCACGCTGCCCAGCCCCACACCGGCGCGAGCCGCTATTTCTCGCACGGTGCCCTTGTCGAACCCCTTTTCCAGAAAGACCTCCCGGGCCGCTTCGAATATGCGGGCGTGCGTTTCGCGCCGTCCCTGCTCGCGCACTCCCTTGCTGTTGTCCGCTCCGGTCATGACTCCTCCTTTTCTACTGGCACCATCGCGCTGCGCTCTCTCTGAACATGTTCACTGAACATGTTCATTGCATGCTTTCATTCACATTGGCAATAAAAACTTAGCGGAAAGAATTTCCTCCGGGAGGAGCAGGGCGCTGCCCTGCACCCGCAAGGGACACGTCCCTTGACCCTGTTCGATTTTGCATTCTGCGAATGCAAAACAGGTTGGTTTGAAAGACAAAAATATCATGACGAGGCGCACAAACAACAGCGGCCCGGTCAGCATCGCTGACCGGGCCGCTCGCCAAAAAATTTGCGGGAGGGGTCCGGGGAGGGGGCTTTTCAAAGCCCCCTCCCCGGTCTTTTTCTCACTCTTCTTCCGGCTAGGATATTGAGAAACAGCTTGAGCGCAAGACGAAAAAAAGACCAAACCCGACGCGTACCTTCCTGTACGCGAGGGGTTGGTCTTTTTGCATCAACGAAGCAAACAGGCCTTTATCAACAGCCTAGACGCGCTTCTGGTACCATTGCAAACGCCCTGTGTGCTGGCGCATCTGCTTGTAGTCGGAAAAGTCCCGCAAATGCGCCTGACAGTTGGCAATGCGCTTGGCCAGGGGCGGATGCGTGGAATACCATGATCCCTTCATGATGGCGCCCTTCTCCTCGCTGCGCAGGATTTGCAGGGTTTCGATCATGCCGTTGGGCCCGTAGCCGGTGCGATATGCCGTATCCATGCCGCCCAGATCAGCGGCATACTCCATCTTGTATGACAACCCCGTGTCAAACAGCGTGGTCTGCAGATCGCCGATCATGGCCTGGAACTGCCGCCCCTTTTCCCCTTCCATGGCGGACGAGGTGATGGTGCCCACGCCCTTGAGGAACTGGGCCTGCTGTATGGACTTGATGGCGTCCTTGTGGGCCACGTGCGCGATCTCGTGCGCCAGCACGCAGGCCAGTTGCGCCTCGGTCTTCAGACTGGTGAACAGCCCGGACGAAAGAAAGATGATGCCGCCCGGACAGGAAAACGCGTTCTTGACGTCGTTTTTGACCACCACGAAACGGTACGGGATGTCCGGGCGCATGGAGTCGCGCGCCAGCGAAACGCCCAACAGGTTCACGAACCGCTGCACGTGCTCGTCTTCCACGGGCATGCCGTAGCGCTTGAAGCCTTCCAGCGCGAGACTTTCGCCGATGGTCTTTTCCGACTCGTAATCCAACCCCTGCGAAGCGCGCAGGATGGTACCCAGGCCCTGAAACAGCTTGCGGGTGTCAAAACCCTTTTTTTCCTGGTCCTTTTTCACGGCCTCGGCCGCCAGCACCGGTCCGGCCGCCACCGCGGTTCCGGCCACGGCCAGAAGTCCGGCCAACACCTGACGCCGCGAGCGCGGCACGATCATGCTCTTATTGCTGTGCATATTCACCCACCTTGCCGCGCTTGAGAAATTCCTCAACATCCTGACGAGTTATGGAACGATCCAAAACCGTGTCCAGCGCCCTGCGATACTCCTGCGGCGTTCTGGTGCTGTTTGCATATTGTTCGGTCTGCGGATTCAGGCCGCGCACTGCCCGGTCCGTGGTGGCGCGGTCTGCGCGGACATCGCTGGACATGTCGCCGAACAGCGCGGTGTTGTTGGAGGTGGTCTTTTTGGGCTGTGCCCCGGTAATGCGGCCACGGTAGACCCACCCGGACTTTCCTGCGTTGTTGCGCACCCTGTACCAACGACCGCTGCGCTCCAGCACGGCCAGACGCTCGTGCAGCCTGAGTTGGGCGGTCACCTGCGCCGATGCGGTCGGCTCTTTCTTGAGGGTGGCGCCCTGCGATGCCACCCAGACATACTTCGCGGCCCACGCGGCCCCGGCCAGCAAAGCCAGCAGAAGCACGGCCGTACATACGGTTTTGACGACAGGCGATTTCACCATCAGGCCTCCTGTTTCGAGTCGTTTCATGAAAATATACGCGAGGCGCGCGGGAATGCAACGTGCAAAAAAAGCCAAAAACAACACAAATCACCCACGCTCGTCCGCCAGGATCACCCCTGGCTCTTGAGCACGTCCAGAATCTCGATATGCGCGGCCTGCCAGGCCGGATAGGCCCCTGCCGCAAGCCCAAGCACGCAGGAACCGGCCATGGTCAGCAACAGGCTTTCGGGCAGGATTATCAAGGGCAGGGAAGCGAACTGGTGCAGGCCCAGAACAAGGACAAGGGTGGCCAATGCGCCGCAGGCGCCGCCCGCCCCGGCCATGAGCCCGGCCTCGAACAGGAACTGGCGCACGATGTCGCTGCGCTTGCCGCCCACGGCCCGGCGCACGCCGATCTCCACCCTTCGCGCACGCACCACCAGAATCATGATGGACAGGATACCCATGCCGCCCACACCGAAGGACACCACGGAAGTGATCACGCCCAGCGTGGACATGAGGTCCAGCGCCTGCTGTTGCAGACGGATGGTATCGCGTGCGGCCAGCAGGCTGAAATCGTCCGCCTGCCCCTTGCCCAGCTTGTGCTGCCGCCGCATGACTCTTCGGGCTGCATCCTCCACAACGGCAATGTCGGCATCCTTGGCCAGCCGCAAAAAAACGCCGTTGATGTAATCCACGTTGGAGGCGCGGCGCATGAAGGTGGTCAGAGGCATGAACACGAACTCGTCCTGATTATCGCCCGCAAGGTCGCGGCCCTTGGGTTCCATGATGCCGATGATCCTAAATGGGGCGCGGTAAATACGCATGATCTTTCCCATGGCCTTTTCCGGCGATCCGAACAGCCGTTCGGCCACGGTGGGACCGAGCACGCAGACCATGGCCCGTTCTTCAAGCTCCCGCTCGGTAAAATAACGGCCCTGCGCCAGGCTCACGCTCCGGACCTCGGGCCATGTGGGCCATGTGCCGTAGACACGGGCGGTCAGGGCGTTGCCCTCGGCCTTGAGCAGATCGTCCGTGCTGGCAAAGGGGGTTCCGGAGAGCACGGAGGGCACGCCGTCCATGACCGCGCGGGCATCCGCCACCCGGAAATTGGCCCGGTTGCCGCGCACGCGCACCCCGCCGCTGCGGCGAAAACGTATCTGCCCGGCCACAACGGCGTACAGGTTGGGTCCGAGCTTTTCTGTTTCCATGACCGCCTTGCGCACCATGATGGCGGAAACGTGCTGCACGCCGGTAAAGGCCAGCGCCCCCAGAAAAACGCCGAGCATGGCCAGCACGGCGCGCACCTTGTGCGCCGAAAGAGAGGAAACAGCCATGCTCAGGTTCAGGGGCAATCGCATCCGCAATATTCTCCAATGGTATCGGTTCAGCGGCGGACGGTTACCGCCGACCCGGGGTTATTATGCGTATGTATCCTTATTCCACAGGGTATTGCCATTAAAAATCAACTGCCAGAGCCGTTCGAAGGCGTGCCCGGTGTTCTCGGCGTCGTGCGGATCGTCTTCAATCAACCGCAAGGCGTGTTCGTACATGGCCCTGGGCCGGGTGCGGACACGAGCCGCAGACACGCAAAACAGTCCGGCCGGAGCACGCGCAACATAGTGCGCCGGCGGTTCCGCATTGAAAAGCTCACGGAAAACACGCTCCACGGGAATGTCCTTGCCCCATCCGGCCCATCGTCCCTCGTTTTCGGGCTTGTTCAGGTCATGTGGGCGGCCCAGCCCGTCGCACTTGAGTTTGAACCAGGCAAAGCCGCGAAACGGTACGCCACGCTCCGCGCACCGAATGATCATGGCCGCAAGGTCCTGCGGTCCCGTGGCCCGGTCCGGGTCCAGATGGTCGAAAGGGTCGCCCTGCACAAAGGCCGTATGCGGCGCAAGCGAATCCCATTCGCGCACGATATGGGTCAGATAGGTATGGGCCTCTCGCCCGATGTTCGGCAGTATCCGTGCATCGGCAACCGGATCCGGTCCCTTGTCGTACACAACGTAATCGAGGCCGGTCTGCTCCAGCCACGCAACGTCCTCATTGTACCGGGCCACCACCACCCGCACGTCACTTCGCATATTCGTCTCCTGCGGCCCGCTCCGTCATGACGGCCGTGTGATCGAGTTCCATGATCATGAACGCGCGCACAAAAGAAGGACTTGCATCACTGGAACGCGTACCACAACCGTATCCAACGCCTTCGACAATGCCGGGCGGCAATGTCGAGAATTCCGGATTCATGCCCTTGAGCAAGGCCAGCCCGGTGGGCGTTGCACGCTCAATGGCCGCGTCCGAACCGAACACGGCCATGCCTTTGGACAATTCCGCGCACGCGGGCGGCGGCACGGGCATGCGGCCGTGGGCGATATCCACGAACCCACTGCCCAGATCCACGGCCGAACACAGGATCCGCGTTGGAGCAAGCGCCGCCATGAGCACTGATACTCCAACGACATCAACCACGGTATCCACGGCTCCGATTTCGTGAAAATGCACCGTGTCCACAGGGATGTCATGCACCGTTGCTTCTGCATGAGCAAGGGTTTGCAACACATGAAGACTCTGTTCACGAACCGGTCCCGGCACGCGGGATTCCGCCAGCATCCGGGTCAGGTCCGCAAGATGCCGCAATGGCTGTTTTGCGGTCTGGAACACTTCCATGCGAAAACAGGATATCCCGGCCACCAACTGCCGGGAATGACGCAGTTCAAAGCCGTCCAAGCCGAGCCTTTCCAGCTCCTGCCGAAGAAAATTCGCCCCGGACGCCACTGGGCGCACCTGTTCCAGAACGTGCGCAAGGGATGCCAGCAGCATATCGCCGCTGACTCCGGTGGTACAGTCCAGAAACAAGGTACTCATGGTTTTCTCCACATCCATCTTCAAACGACCACAACCCTCTCCACATGCGTTTCTGTGCGCATGCCGCCGTGATCAATCGGTGATGAAAGGTCAATGATGATCATGATCCAAGCCAATAACCGATTCTTATCATTCCCTATACCTTCCGCACGGCCTGCGGGCAACCTCAACCCGCCCCCGGCAACGGCCCCGCGCATGATATTCGTTCGGGTCCTTGACATTCCCGCACATCCGGTCAATCGTTTGCCACCCACCATATCCACACAGGATATCCTGTCCCCAGTATGAGGAGATTCAATGAGTTATACCACACAAATGGACGCTGCCCGCAAGGGAATCGTCACCGACCACATGAAACGTGTGGCAGAAAAGGAATCCGTCGGGGTGGAAAGCCTCATGGCGGATATCGCAGCCGGGCAGACCATCATTCCGGCCAACGTGCACCATACCAGCATCGACCCAGAAGGGGTCGGCCGCGGACTGCGCACCAAGGTCAACGTCAACCTCGGCATTTCCAAGGACTGCCAGGACGTTGAAGCCGAAATGGACAAGGTCCGCTCTGCCCTGGCCATGAAAGCCGAAGGCATCATGGACCTGAGCTGCTTCGGCAAGACACAGGAATTCCGGGCACGGCTGGTGCAGGAATCCACGGCCATGATCGGCACGGTTCCCATTTACGACGCCGTGGGCTTTCTGGAAAAAGACCTCAAAGACATCTCGGTGGACGAATTCTTCCGTGTTGTGGAGCAGCACATTGCGGACGGCGTGGACTTTCTGACCATCCACGCGGGCTTGAACCGCAAGACCGCAGAACAGGTCGAAAAAGACGAACGCCTGACCCGCGTTGTTTCGCGCGGCGGCTCCCTGCTTTTTTCGTGGATGAAGCTCAACGATGCGGAAAACCCGTTCTACGAGCACTATGACCGGCTGCTGGAGCTGTGCGAAAAACACGACGTGACCCTGAGCCTCGGCGACGGTTGCCGCCCCGGTTCCATCCACGACGCCACCGACGCCGCCCAGATTCAGGAAACCATCGTGCTGGGCGAGCTGACCAAGCGCGCCTGGGAACGTAACGTACAGGTCATGATCGAAGGCCCGGGGCATATGGCCCTCAACGAGATCGAGGCCAACGTGCTCATCGCCAAAAAACTCTGCCACGGCGCACCCTTCTATGTTCTGGGACCGCTGGTGACGGACGTGGCTCCCGGTTACGACCACATCACCGCCGCCATCGGCGGGGCCATTGCCGCCGGAGCAGGGGCCGACTTCCTGTGCTATGTGACACCGGCCGAACACCTGCGCCTGCCTTCGCTCGACGACATGAAGGAAGGCATCGTGGCCACCCGCATCGCCGCCCACGCCGGCGACATAGCCAAGAACGTTCCCAACGCCCGAGAATGGGACAACGCCATGTCCAAGGCGCGTGCGGACCTCGACTGGCCCAAGCAGTTCGAACTGGCCATGGACCCGGTGCGGCCCATGGAATACCGCGAATCCTCCAAGCCCGAACACGAGGACACCTGCTCCATGTGCGGCAAGATGTGCGCCGTGCGCAACATGAACCGCGTCATGGCCGGGGAAGACCTCAACCTCGACGATTAATACGTGAAAAGTTGAGGGGCGGCTTTTGAAAAAGCCCCCCTCAAACCTCACTCGCACATTTTTTTGCGCCACGGCCCGCCCTGCTTGAGCAGGGCGGGCCGTGGTTTTGGATGCCGGGTGCAGTGATATGGTGCAAAAGCGGCAAGCATCCGCAAAAAAGGTGTAGCGAAACAGCGGAGACCGGAAACACATACGCTGCCCGCCAGGGGCAAAAAACTATTCCCGGCTCGCCCCCCGCACAATGCGCGCGGCAAAGGCCGCAGCCCCGAACCCGTTGTCGATATTGACCACGGCCACACCCGGCGCGCAGGCATTGAGCATGGAAAGCAGCGGGGCCAACCCGTCGAAGGCCGCGCCATAGCCCACGCTGGTGGGAACCGCCACCACGGGCACAGCAGACAGGCCACCCAGCACCGAAGCCATGGCGCCGTCCATGCCCGCCACGGCGATCACGGCCCCGGCCTGCTCCAGGTCGGCACGCACGTCCAGCAAACGATGCAACCCGGCCACGCCGCAATCATGATACCGCTCCACACGGCATCCCAGAAACGCCGCACAGCGAGCCGCTTCCTCGGCCACAGGCAAATCCGCTGTTCCCGCGCTGATCACGGCCACCGCAGGCTTGCCGTCAATCGTTTCCATGGTGTTCCCGGCCCGCAGCACGGAGGATACCGGATCATATTCGCAGTCCGGCAACAGGGCTTCCACAGCGGCAAACTGGTCGGCGTCCGCACGGGTGCCCAATGCGCGGCCATGATGCGCGTACAGCCCCTGCATGGCGATCGCCACCTGATCAGGGGTCTTGCCCTGGCAAAAGACAACTTCGGGCTGCCCGGTCCGCTCCAGCCGCCCCGTATCCAGCCGACCCACTGCAACCTGCGCGCAGCCGAGGGACACCAAGGCCTTGCGGGCCTGTTCACGGGTCAATTCCCCCTGCGCGAACCTGTCCAGAATATCATCCATCCCAGTGCTCCCACGGCGCAAAACGCACCCGTTCATACCCGTACCGTGCGGCAAGGGCGTGAACATCCGAACGCAGGAAATCATCGATTCCCCCGTTATGCGGCGCATGACGCGCGGTTATCATCAGCTCATCAACCAGCAGGCGCACATGGCGCAATCCCTTGGCCAGCAATAATTCCTCGATGGTTTCAACCATGATCAACGGCACGGCGCGCAGATCCGTGCCCGTGGCAATGCGCGTTGCCCGGCAACTGTCCGACGGCCTGTCATGCGTGCTCACGCCGAGCAGGCGCGCCTCCCGGCACACGGCCTCCTTGACCAGACAAGCCCGGGCCAGCGGCGAGACCACGCCATGTTCAGCGGCTGCACGCATGCCCGGCCGTTGCGGGTCGTCATCTGCCGTGGTTCCGTCCATGATTACGGCCCGGTCGCCGAAACAACGGCGCATGGCGCTGAACATGGCGCGCTTGCACCAGTAGCAGCGATCCGGCCCGTTGGCGCGTATTCCCTCGTCATCCAGCAGTGACACAGGCAAACAGACGTGCTCGATCCCGGCCTCGGCGGCAACCACCCGGGCGGCGTTTGCATCGCGCGCAAATCCCAATTCGCTGGTTATGGTCACGGCCGACACAGGAACGGATGCGCCGCCGAGTTGGCGCCCAGCCACGGCCGCAAGCAGGGAGCTGTCCACCCCGCCGGAAAGCGCGATCACTACGTGCTCACCCGCCCCGGCCAGACCGCGCAGGCATGATTCCAACCGTTGCAACGCCATGGACTCAGGGTACTGAAAGCCAGGCAGGCGTCAAGCCGAGCCGGTTTTGACGACATCCGCGGAGTCGATGACCCGCAGCCTCTTCCAGACCCCGGTCCTGAATCTCCAAACGAAAAGGCCGGACAGGACCATGACATACAGCAGCAGGCACAACCACGGTCCGTGTATATTCATGTCCGTAAAATTGTAGAGCAGGATCAGGGGAACGACCATGACCCCGAGGGACGAGCAACCGATGCCCCACATGATGAAGCGCGTGTCTCCCGCGCCCTTGAGCCCCCCCATGTATACGATGGCCAACGCGTCCATGAGCGTGAACAGAGCCACATAACGCATGAGCACCACGCCCAGCGCAAGAATGGGTGCGAACTCGGCGTCGCTCATGCCGTTGGCGCGGAACAGGCCCAGCAGGAACTCCGGAGCCAGCACGAATACCAGCCCCATGCCGCCCATGTACAGCAACACCAGATGCAGCACGCTCTTGAGTGCATATTCGGCCCGGCGCAGGTTGTTGCTGCCCATGGCCTGCCCCACCATGACACTGACGGCGATGGACATGCCGATGGCCGGAAGAAAGGCCAAGGTGTCCACGGAAATGGCCATATTGGATGCGGCCAGCTCCACAAGCGTAAACTTGCCCACCATGACCCCGAAAAACGAAATGGCAAACATGTCCAGAAAGAACTGGATGCCCCCGGGCAGGCCGAAACGCATGAATCGTCCGAACAGGGACCTATCGAACCGCCAGCCGGAGAACACGTTGAACCGTTTGTTGTGGTCTGTTGTAAACACCAGCTTCACCAGCAGCACGAACGTGACCACATAGGCGGCCACCGTTGCCAGCGCGGCGCCGGTGATGCCCATTTCCGGGAATATCCACTTGCCGTTGATCAGCATGTAATCAAGGGGAATGTTCACGGTGGCGGCGATCATGTTCACCACCATGACCGGCTTGGTGATCCCCCGGCCCGAATAAAAGCAGGACAGGGCCACGCCCACCAGTCCGAAACCGCTGCCCATGGCCACGGTCCTGAAATAGGCGGTTTCCATTTCGCGCAGGGCCGGATCATGGCCCACCAAGGCGAAAATATCGCCGCAAACCATGCCGAGCACGGCAAGAATGATGGTGGCCGGGATGCAGAAGTAGACCCCCTGCCACATGGCCGCGCCAACGCGGTCCGTGCGGCCTGCCCCCGTGTACTGGGCAACGAATACGCTCACGTACTCGATTGTTCCCAGAAAGAAGGAATAGAAAAGAAAATAGGCTATGCTGGCCGGAAAGGCCGCGGCAATGGCATCCACGGAATAGCGGCCCAGAAAGACCCTGTCCGTGAACATCATCACTGTGGTCGAAGCCATGCTGACCACCAGCGGCATGCCGATGTTCAGGGCTTCCCGGTAGCCGCCCCGGGCTTTCCAGCGGTTGTGCAGTCGATGCATGATCCTGTTCATTATCGTATTATCCTGAAATGTATTTTTGTTTTGCCGTGTATCTGCATATCCGTATCTCTTTCCGACACGGTCTGCCTGTCCGAATTTGCCATGAAAAAAAGGCGGTCCCCGGAAGGACCGCCCCTGAAATACCGCATTGTGCCCGAATCAGCGCACAAGCCTCACCACAGGACGGTCCACTCCCCCGGATCGGGAAAGATCCACGGAGTTGATTGCAGCGTTGGTTGAACCGATCATAAATGCTTCCTTGGTGTTGGCTGTTCGCCGACTTTCTATCGGATGACTTGTACGCCGGGGTCAGAGGGTTGGCAAGTCCTAATTTTGACCGTTGCCGTTCGGCCGTTCGGTCCTGCCGTTCTTCAGGATGTCGCGCACCACATAGGGCCGCGTGTTCATGACCGAATCCATCGTGTCGCCCAGAGCCTCCAGTATGAACCCGGTGGACATGAACCCCAGCGAGGCCAGATAAAAGAGTATGGCTCCGAAGAACGGAGGACGGTTGCCCATGTGTTCGCCAAAAAACACTTTTTCGAAAAGCACCCAGGCCATGAGCAGCGAGGCCGCCAGAAACAGGGCCAGGGCAATGCGGCCGAACAGGTACACGGGCCGCTGCTTGAACGAATTCTGGAACCACAGGGTCACGATGTCGAAAAGCACGTCCACGGAACGGCCGATGCCGTAATGGCTGCTGCCCGCGAACCGGGGCGGGGCCGAGGTGGGCACTTCCGTTACCCGGCCGCCCATACGGTAGACCAGCGCCGGGATGATGCGGTGATGGCCTTCGCGCAGGTGCAGGCTGCGGGCCAGTTCGCCGTCCAGACAGGAAAGCCCGCCCATGTCGTGCACCTCGCACTTGCTGGCCTTGCGGATCATCCAGTTGGCCACGCGGCTCGGTACAAGCCGCAGCCATTTGGATTCGCTGCGCTTCTGTCGCATGCCGGAAACAAGGTCATACCCGCCGTCCTTTTTCATGGCCTCCACCAGCGAGGGCACTTCCTCGGGCTTGTGCTGCAGGTCGCCGTCCATGATGACCACATAGCGGCCGCGGCTCTGCTGGATGCCCGCATAGATGGCCGTGCACTGGCCGCGGTTGCGCGAAAGATTGACGCCCACAAGGTTGGGATCCCCTTCGGAAAGCTCGCGCATGAGCCGGGGGGTGCGGTCCGTGGACCCGTCGTTGACCAGTATGATCTCGTGGGAGTAGCCCGCACCGGTCAGCGTGGTGCTGATCCGGCGATGAAATTCCTCGATGCACAATTCCTCGTTGTGCATGGGCGTCACAACGCTGACTTCAATATCCATGTATATTGTTCCTCATGATTTTGTCTGCTCATTTTCGCGGCTCGATATCGCCATAGCTGACGATCTCGGCTCCCAGTTCGCGGAACACTCCGGCCCAATCCGGGCTGCACAGGGCATCGTATTCATCCTGCCACTGGGCGTCCACGCGCATGGGCCCGAATTCTGCGGGCAGCGGGCCGTCCCCTGCCTTGGGAAGTCCCGGATGACAACAGATTTCCACCACCGCGTCCGGGCGGTTCAGTTCATGACGGGTCGTATACTCCAGAAAGGCCTGCGGCAACAAGTCCCTGCCCTGATCCGCAATGCCCCAAAGCGAATCCGGCCAGTCCACGCCCTTGGGCCGCCGCTGCAGCAGGGAACACAGGCTCAGGAACTTGACCCGCACCCCGCCCTTGTCCAGACGGGTGAATTCCGAGCACTCGCGCGGCCTGCGCACCCAGCGGATGTTGTGGCGCGCGGCCAGCTTGCCCACGGCGTGCATGATGGTGGGCCATGCGTGGATATGCTTTTCGCTGTCGAAATGGGTCAACTCGATGCCCAAATCCCGCAGCCGCCCGATCTGGGCATCCAATTCGGCCTCCACCTGCGCATGGTCGATGCGTCCGGTCACATACCGGGCGAACAGCGCCGTGTAATCGCCAAGAAACAATCCGTCTTCCCCGACCAGCGAAGTGACCCTGTCCGCGGGAAGCACAGGCCGCCCCCGCAGCAGGTTCAAATGCGCGCCAAGGCCCACGCCCTGCATCTTCGCGGCCTGCTCCACGTCCGGACCGTTGGCCAGCACCGTGGTGGAGCTGACCATGCCCCGGGCATGCAGATCCTGCACGGCGCGGCGCACGGCCGGGTGCAGCCCGGAATCGTCTACATTGATGACCACATTCATGCGCGCAACCTACCTCTTCCTTTTCCCGGCGTAAACCTCTGCATCCATTCCCCCGTTGACCGGAAACACATAGCCTGCTATCCATCTTCATATAGCACGCTATTTAAATGAGGTTTTCCCATGCCGTTTCAAGTGGATGAATATATTTTTGACCATCTTGCCGCTCTTGAGCGCATGGTTGGTCGCGCACTGCGTTCCCGGCTGGATCCTTATGATGTCCGCCCCGGCCAGATACCCGTGTTGCGCGCCCTGCAGCCCACTCGTACCTTGAGCCAGAAAGAGCTTTTGAACACCGTCCCCGTGGAACAACCCACGCTGGCAAACACATTGCGGCGCATGTCACGAGACGGCCTGATTTCGTCCCGGCGCAGGCAGGACGACCGGCGCACCGTGCTGTATGCGCTCACGGAAAAAGGATTGCAGGCGCACGGGGTGGCCAGTGCGGCGCAGGAGGATCTTCGCCGCGTGTGTGAACACGGGCTGACCCGCAACGACCTTCGTTACTTTCGAAAAATCCTTTCGCAGATGACACAACATATAGAAAAAGATCTCAATGAACCGGCCCTGTTCCTTGCAGACGTGGTGGATACGCCGCGCAGTTGACTGCACCTGCTGGACAGGCCGGGCGGGTTCGGCTAACTAGACCACGTCCGGAGAAACAATGAGAAAAATACGCTCTTCCCTGAATACGCACCCCGGCCTGTGGGCCCTGGCGCTGGTCGCAATCCCTTTTCTGCTGCGCGTGGTCTTCGTGGCCTCGGGCCAACTCAATCTCGTGCAGGACGAAGCCCAGTACTGGGATTGGACCCGGCACCTGCAACTGACCTACTATTCCAAAGGTCCGCTCATCGCCCTGATCATCAGCTTCTGGACCAACCTGCTGGGCAACACCGAACTGGGCGTCCGCTTCGGTGCCATCGTTGGCATGGCCCTGACCCAGGCCATGCTCTACCTGTTTCTGGCGCGTTCATGGAAGCGGCCGGACATCGGCCTGTGGACGCTGGTGATTATGAACACCATGCCCCTGTTCATGGGGCTGGGCGTGCTCATGACCACGGACAACAGTTTCGTATTCTGCTGGACCGGTGCGGTGTTCAGCCTCTATCTGGGCAGTCGGCCGGCCAACAACATTCCCGAATCCATGACCACGGCCCGCGCCATACCGTTTGTTTTCGTGGCCCTGTTCCTGGGCGTGGGCATCCTCGCCAAATACACCATGCTGGGTTTCGTGGGCCTTTCCGTGATCTACGGCGCCGGTCTGGCCTACAAACGTCTGCTGCCGCAACGCTTCTGGCGCTATCTTGCCATTTCGCTGGCCGCCGGCCTGTTCATCGGCTTTCTGCCCACCCTCATCTGGAACTTCCAGAACGATTTCGTGGGCTACAAGCACGTATTGTATCTCATCGGCGTAAGCGGCAAGCAGTCGCACACCCTGATCCGCTTTGACCGCATCCCCGACCATCTTGCCGCCCAGTTCGGCCTGGCCACGCCGTGGTGGATGATCTTCATGCTTGTCGGCGGGGTTTCGGCCATGGTCAAATACTGCAACAACGTGCTGGTCAACCCCTTTGAAGACAGGCCGCGCATGGATCAGCGCCAAGCCCTGCTTTTATCCGTGTTCTTCTGGCCCGTGTGGGGTTTTTTCCTGCTCTGGAGTCTACACGCCAAGATCATGCCCAACTGGACCACGGTGAGTTACGTGACGGGCACTGTGCTGGCGGCCTACGCCTTCAGCGGCTTCGTGCGCACTGCCCGACGCAGGGGACGCATGGTGGTCGTTACCGTGCTGGCGCTTTCGGCCTTTGTTTTCGTGCTGGTGCAAACCGCGCACCTGCTGCCCATTCCTGCCAAATACAACATTACCAACAGGCTCAAGGGCTGGGACCAGCTTGGCCAGACCGTGGAAAAACTGCGCACCACCGAATTCAAGGACCCGGACAAGGTCTTTGTCTTCTCGGAGCTGTACGACCTTACCGCGGCACTGGCCTTCTATGTTCCGGGCCAGCCGAGAACCTATTGCGCATGGGTGCATGACCGTCGCATGAACCAGTATGACCTCTGGGACGGTCCGAACAAGGACAAGATCGGCTGGGACGCCATCCTTGTGCGCAAGCACTATGATCCCCATCCCTATCAGGACCTCATTGACATGTTCGATTCGGTGAGCAGGCCCATCCGCCTGCAAACCACCTATCACGGACATCCCGCACGGGAATTCACCCTTTTCATCTGCCGTGGCTACAACGGCAAATGGCCCTCAAAAGCCGGTTCGTTCTAAAACTTTTTTTACAACGAACCACAAGAAAACAATCCCTACTGCAATAACCCCTTGCCACTGCAGGGGGTTAGACATTGTCTAGACTTTGTGGTGCAACGTTGTACTTTGTTGACATTTATTGACAGACTATGACAATAATTGCCGCGTATACGAAAATAATGAACAGTGCGGCCATGAACGATAGTCAGACTCCTGTACTCCTCACGGTCAAGGAAGTGGCCTCTACCCTTCGGGTGCATTACAGAACCGCATACCGAATGGTCACCTCCGGCGAACTCAAGGCCATCAGGATAGGAAAGCAATGGCGCGTTCATCAGTCCGCACTGCTTGAATTCATTGAAGATGGATGGAAAGAGGTCCAAAAATCCAAAAAGAGGATGCACTCGGGCCCCAAACAGCTTAAACTCCCGCTGGAGTAAGGAGCACACCATGAAGATGAAGAAAAGCGCAGGCGGCGACATGGATCAGAACGTTTCCCTGGCCAACGATTTCGGTGACGACATTACCTTTTCCGGCCATCTGGTGGGTGAAGAAATGTACTTCAATGACGACACCGGCATGCTGACCATGGAAAAGCTGTACAAGGATGACAATGAATCCCTGGCTTACAGTATCATTTCTGCCATCGGCCATGCCCGCGAACGGCGCAGCTATTCCGTGATTCCCGGCGAGACCACCTGCCGCGTGGACAACGGAACCCTGCAGCTGGACCTTGATACGGAGATGCTCTTTGAACTCCTGACCCTGGCCATTGAATCCGAACAGGGCAAAAGCTCCACCGTATATGACCATGTGCGCAGGAAGCTGGCCGCCAACGAATAACCGCAATTCGTCCCTGCACTGCAAAGAGAGCCGTAAGGCTCTCTTTTTTTTGTTATTCACCCGCCCCTTGTTGAATAACACCAACAACCGCAAAAATTTCCCCAACCATTGTTTTCCCATCATATGACGCAGGGCACTGCCCTGCACCCGCAAGGGACGTGTCCCTTGACCCTGTTCTGTCTCGCATTCGGAGAATGCGAGAGGGGTTGAATACAAAGGGTTCCCTACACAACTCCGGCCCACCCTGCGCGAGCAGAGCGGGCCGGAGCGCCATAAAATTTACGAAGTGAAGTTTGTGAAGGTCGCCTTTCAAAGCGCCCCTCCCTGAAAAATCCTGTCTTTGCTAGATTTCGCAGGAGCGGCAGAAATCTTCCTGCCCGGTGGATTCGAGCACTGACCGCCAGTACGCGGAATTGACGTTGAGCTTCTGGCGCTTGGCCGTGACGATCTCAAGCGGCAGATGCACCATGCGATTCTGCAACATGCTGATCACCATGCCGGTCTTTCCGGCCATGGCCGCGTGCACGGCATTCTGCCCGAGAAATCCGCAGTAAATGCGGTCGTTGGAATTGGCCGGAACCGAACGAATGATGTAGCTTGGATCAATGTATTTCAACCCGTATTCCATGCCCTTTTCCGAAAAATACGCCTTCATTTCATCCTTGATCACGGAACAGATGTCCCCGAGAACAGGATTGCCCGAAGCATCGGTTTTGCCCTGCGTGTCGCAGAGCTCCTGCCCGGCCCCCTCCGCGCACACGATCACCGCGTGACCGCGTTCCGCCAAACGTCGCTCCAGCGCCGGAAGCAGGCCGGTCGCGCCGCGCAGGGTAAAGGGATATTCCGGCACCAGCACAAAATTGACTTCCTTGAGTGCCAAGGTGGCCTGAGCCGCAATGAATCCGGACTCACGGCCCATGAGCTTGACCAGCCCGACCCCGTTCTGCATGCCCACGGATTCGACATGGGCGCAGCGGATGGCCTCGGTGGCCTTTTCCACCGCGGTATCGAACCCGAATGATTTGGTCACCAGATTGATGTCGTTGTCGATGGTCTTGGGGATGCCGATAACCGCGATCTTCTGGTTTCGACGCTCGATTTCAGCCACCACGCCCTTGGCGGCCTTCATGGTGCCGTCTCCGCCGATCATGAACAAAACGTTAATGTTGGACCGTTCCAGCGCATCCACAATGTCTTCGGCAGGCTGATGACCGCGCGATGATCCGAGCATGGTGCCCCCGAACTGGTGAATATCCGCCACTGTGGAAGGATTCAAATCCACGAAATCATGATGATATTCGGGAATGAACCCGCGCAGGCCGAACTGAACGCCCACAATGGAAGCCACGTTGTAATTATGGAAGGCCTCCATGACCACGGAACGGATCACGTCGTTGATGCCCGGGCACAAGCCCCCACAGGTCACGATGGCGCACTTGGTCTTGGAGGGATCAAAATACAGCTTTTCACGCGGGCCGGCAGCTTCGAGCTCAAGCGTGATATAGTCTTCCTTGAGGTCGGAAATCTCGTCCGGCGTCAGGGTGACCCCCATGGGCCGCGACTCGTTCACGGACAGGCACAAGGGAATGCAGGTGGGAATCTTGGCCGTGCCCAGTGTTTTGATGCTGGTGTCAATAGGCATCACGTGCGGTGCTGTCTTGCTTTTCATGAACGTATGCTCCGCGTACTTGTGGATTGTTGTGGTTATCTAACCATATACAAATATTGAATTACTACCATTGAGTAACCGGATGACCCTGATGGTCCGCAACAACGGCATCGAGCTCGTCCGCCGTGGCGCAGGCGGCTCCCACCTGGCCCACCACGATACCGGCCGCATGATTGGCCAGTGTGCAGGCCGTGAGCAGATCGACCCCGGCCGCAAGGGCAAGGCCAAGGGTGGCGATCACGGTATCCCCAGCTCCGGTTACATCGAACACGGTCTTGGCGAAGGTGGGGATATGGCGGATATTGTGCGTTCCTTCAAACAAGGCCATGCCGTCACCGCCCATGGTGATCAGCAGATTGCGGCACTCGAGGCGCTTGAACAGGGCATGACCGGCCCTGATCACGCTGTGCTTGTCGGAGACCACGATTCCGGCCCCCTCCCCTGCTTCCTTGGTGTTTGGAGTCAGGATGTCCACACCTTTGTACAGATCGTAATTGACCACCTTGGGGTCCACCAGAACCTTGGGTCGAGCCTCCATGGATTCCAGCAAATCATTGAAGCGATCCATGAACTCGGCCGAAATGAACCCCTTGCCGTAGTCGGACAGAATGACCACGGGATACTCATGAAGATGGGCTTGCAGATACTTGAAGAGTTCATCCATAAGCACCGAACCGAGCGGACCGCAATCTTCGGAGTCGACGCGGCAAATCTGCTGGTTCTGCGCCATGATTCTCGATTTTTTCGTGGTGGGACGCGACGGGTCGCAGAGCAGGTTTGTACTCAGTTGCGCTTTATTGCAGAGGCCACGCAGCTCATCCCCTTCCCTGTCGTCTCCCACAACCCCGACCAGCAGGGATTCCCCCCCCAGTGCGGCAATGTTCACGGCCACGTTGCCGGCGCCCCCAAGCAGGAACTTTTCCTTGTCCACCCGGACGACAGGAACCGGGGCTTCCGGTGAAATGCGCTCCACCATGCCGATCAGGTAATGGTCGAGCATAAGGTCGCCGATGATCATGACCTTTCTGCCGCGCAAACGTGCTATTGTTTCGTTCATATCGTGCTTCATTTTGTAATCTTTCTTTCAAAACAATGCTTTTTATCTCATGATCACTGTCCGAGAGTCTCATGAACAGGCATGATGGCTCCTGACATGATCACGCATCCAGACCGAATGAGCCAGCCCGGCCACGGGTTTGCTATTGCGGAAAATCAACCCCAAAAGAATCCAACAACGCCTGCAATTCTTCTCCGTCCTTGTAGGACAGGGTGATCCGACCCTTGTCCGTGGATCCTGACACCTTGACCGCAACACCCAGATGTTCGACCAGGGAAGCCTGCAGGCCCACCATGACCTGATCAAGCTCCTGCCTGCCGCCCGAAGAGCTTTTCTTGCCCGGAGCAATGGCTTCCTCCACTCCCGGGAGTCGGCCATTCTGCTTCCAAAAGGAAGCCTGCGCCTCGGCCTGACGAACGGTCAAGCCGTTTTCCACCACGCGGGCGTGCAGTTCGGCCTGCGGTTCGGGGTCGGTGATGCTCATGAGCGCACGGCCATGCCCCGCACTGACGACGCCCGTCTGTATGTTCTTCTGCACGTCGGCGGGCAGGTTCAGCAGCCGAAGGGCGTTGGCAACGGCCGAACGGCTCTTGCCCACCTGCCGTGAAAGTTCTTCCTGGCTCAACCCGAACTGTTGCTGCAGCTGCTGGTAGCCCAGTGCTTCTTCAACAGGGTTCAGGTCTTCACGCTGCAGGTTTTCTATCAAGGCAATGGCCAGACTTTCCTGATCGGTCATTTCCCGCACAAGTGAGGGGATCTCTTGCAACCCGGCCAGTTTGGATGCCCGCAGGCGGCGCTCACCGGCCACCAGCTCAAAACGGTCTGCCGAAACAGGACGAACCAGCACCGGCTGCAACACGCCCTGCGCCCGAATGGAAGAAGACAAATCCTCCAGAGCCGCCGCATCGAATTCACGGCGCGGCTGGTGCGGGTTGGGGATGATGGCATCTACCTTGATCAGGCGGACGCTGGAGGCGTCCAGCCCCTGTTCCTCTTCCTCGCGAACGCCGCCCAAAAGAGCGTCCAATCCACGGCCAAGACCCTTGTTCATCGACATATTCGTTCCTCATTCTTTGTTTGCAGCAATCGCTTCTTGCCCCACGCCCGGTAAATGCCTATAACCCCTGCAACCAAAACGTTGCGAGGACCAACATGAGCAATGACCACATCACCGAACTCTTCGACAAGGACGGCAACCTGATCGGGTGCCTGCTTTCTGCCGACGCATGGGCTGCGGCCAAACCCCACGTGCACAAGCTGCTGGACATCAAGCCCAAGCCGGAACTGCGTCCCGAGCCGCTGGCCGACTGGGAGATGCTCAAGGAGTATTGGGACTTCCCCTACCCCGTGGACATGGACGTCCATTGCGAAACCTGCGGCGCACGCACGGAAAACTGGCAGCAGGACGACCCCCGGAAATTCAGGCTCAGTTCCGCGAACCTTGCCGGTCTGGTCTCCTTTGCCTGCCAACAGTGCCAGTCAAAGATCGTAAAAAAGCATTTCAAGGACGAGATCACCTCGGAAACCGTTCCCTATCAGGAAAAGAATCAGCGCAAGGAAGGCAGATACTAGCCTGCCCCTGCCGATCACGGCGATCACGACAGCATTACAGGCCGCCTTCGGGCGGCCTATTTGTTTTCCTTGCCTGCGGTATGGCTGCGCACGACTTCCTGTGCCAAGGCCAGATACGCCTCCGCCCCGCGCGACTTCACGTCATAGTTGATCACGGGTTTGCCAAAGCTCGGCGCCTCGGAAAGGCGAACATTCCTGGGAATGATCACCTCGAAAAGATGCTGAGGAAAGGCTTTGCGCACCTCATTCTTGACCTGCCAGGAAAGACGATTTCTGGAATCATACATGGTCAGCACCACGCCCAGCACATCCAGATCCGGATTCAGCCGCTTACGCACCAGCTCGTATGTCATGAGCAACTGCGCAATGCCCTCCAAGGCGTAATACTCACACTGCAACGGCACCAGCAGTTCCGTGGCGGCACAGAGAGCGTTGACGGTCAGCAACCCGAGAGACGGCGGGCAGTCTATGATGATGAAGTCATATTCCGCGTCCACCTCTTCCAGCAGCTCCTTGATGTAGAACTCCCGGCCGAACTTATCCACAAGCTCGATTTCCGCGCCCACGAGGTCCTGCGTGCCGGGTAAAATATGCATGAACGGGATGCCGGTGTCATAGATGGCCTTTCTGGCGTCCTTGGGCGAAAACAGAACGGAATAGATGTTTTCCCGCTTGTCTCCAGGATAAAACCCGAGTCCGCTGGAGGCGTTTCCCTGCGGGTCGCAGTCCACGATGAGCACATTCTTTTCCATCACAGCCAACGAGGCTGCCAGATTCACGGCCGTGGTGGTTTTGCCCACGCCGCCCTTCTGGTTTGCAATCACGATTCTTCTGGCCACAGAACTTGTCCCCCGAAGATTATCATCATCACCATCACGGTGTTTCACGTGAAACACCCACCCCCTTGATCATAAATGTTTCACGTGAAACACCAACAAGGGGCGATTAATTTCAGTAGAACGAATGCAGGTTCATGGCAAGGGCAAGCTGGCAGGGGGGACGTAAAAAGACAAAAAAAAAGCCCCCGACCTCGGCCGGGGGCAATGGTGAACGCTAGCAGTAATACTCTTTGTACCACTCCACAAACTTGGCAATGCCGTGTTCGATGGTGGTGTCGGGCTTGAAGTCCACATCGGCCACAAGGTCGGAAACGTCTGCCTCGGTGGCAGGCACGTCGCCCGGCTGCATGGGCATGTAATTGATGATGGCCTTCTTGCCGATCTGCTCCTCGATGACCTCGATGTAGCGTGAAAGTTCCACCACGGAATTGTTGCCGATGTTGTAGATGCGGTACGGCACCGGGCTGGTGGCCGGGTCCGGATTGGCTCCGTCCCATTCGGGGTTGGGTGCAGCCGTGTTCTCGGTCACACGCACAACGCCTTCGATAATGTCATCAATATAGGTGAAGTCACGGCGCATCTTGCCGTAGTTGAACACGTTGATGGGCTTTTCCTCGATGATGTTCTTGGTGAACAGGAAAAGCGCCATGTCCGGCCTGCCCCACGGACCATACACCGTAAAGAAACGAAGCCCTGTGGTGGGCAGGTCATACAAATTGCTGTACGAATGCGCCATCATCTCATTGGATTTCTTGGTGGCCGCGTACAGGCTCATGGGATGATCCACGGCCTCGTGGGTGGAAAGCGGCATGTTGGTATTCATGCCGTAGACCGAGCTGGACGAGGCATAAACAAGATGCTCCACCTTGTTATGGCGGCAGCCTTCAAGGATATTCAAAAAACCGATGATGTTGGAATCAATGTACGCACGCGGATCTTCGATGCTGTAACGAACACCGGCCTGCGCAGCCAGGTTGACCACATGGGTGAACTTTTCCTCGGCAAAAAGCTTTTCCATGGCAGCGGTGTCCACCATGTCGATCTGCGCGTGCCGGAAGGAAGACGACTCCTGAAGAATCTTCAGGCGGTCCCACTTGAGGTTCTGGTCGTAGTAGTCATTGACGATATCAAGACCCACAACCTCATGGCCCATGGCCAGAAAGCGGCGGGAAAGATGAAATCCGATGAATCCGGCAGCGCCGGTAACAAGAATCTTCATGTGTTGTCGGTGTCCTTTTTGGTTATGGCATTTCCGGCGGCGGTGTTTCCGGACATGCTCTGCAACAATGTCACGAAGTCGAGCGGAATGGGAATGATGGTGCTGGCAGCACTTTCCGCACTCATTTCGCGCATGGTCTGCAAATAGCGAAGTTGCAAAGCCTGCGGGTAGGCACTGATGATCTTGGCGGCTTCCGTCAGACGGTCCGCAGCCTGATACTCACCCTCGGCTCCGATGACCTTTGCCCTTCTCTCTCGTTCGGCCTCGGCCTGCTTGGCCATGGCTCGCTGCATTTCCTGCGGCAGGTCGATGTATTTGACCTCCACCGTGGAAACCTTGATGCCCCACGGGTCGGTGTGCTCGTCAAGAATCGACTGAATCTGATCGTTGACCTTGTCGCGGTGGGAAAGCAGTTCGTCCAATTCAACGCCACCACATACGCTACGAAGGGTCGTTTGCGCAAGCTGCGAAGTGGCGTACATGTAATCCTCCACCTCAAGTATGGAACGGACAGGATCAACGACGCGGAAATAGACAACGGCATTGACGCTCACGCTGACATTGTCCTTGGTGATGACGTCCTGATTGGGCACGTCCAGGGTCAGCACCCGCATGGAGACCTTTACCATGCGATCAATAACAGGGATGAGGATAATCAACCCCGGCCCCTTGGCCTCGATCACACGACCGAGGCGAAAAATAACACCGCGTTCATATTCATTGAGAACCTTGAGCGCAGCAGCCAAAAACAACACGACCAGGGCCAAAATGGGCAGATACGTAAACATCGGATACTCCTTTTCGAGCGTTAGCCCTAGAGCTTCAACGGTTTTGGAGGTAAAGCCCGTATTTCGAGCGTCAAGCCACGCACATCCACAATTTCAACCTCATCATCGCGGGAAAGGGGAAAATCGCTCTGCAGGTCCATTGCGGCCCAAATTTCGCCTCGCACCGAAATGGTGCCACGATTCCCTTTCCATTTGCGAACGGTTCCCACAAGTCCGATCATGGCCTGCAATCCGGCCGCCCTTTCCCGGCGCTGGGAACGTATGACCAAAAAAACCAAACCGCCAGCAACCGAGCAGAAAAAAAGCACCACCGGAATAACCGTGCTCAAGGGTATGTATACATATCCGAACTCGTCGCGGAACAGGATCAGTGACCCAACGAAAAGCGCGGCGGCACCGCCAAGGGCAAGCAACCCGAAACTGACAATCTTGATTTCCAGACCGAAAAGCACGAGCCCGAACAAAATCAGCAGCAGACCGGCGGCATTGGTGGGCAGCACGGAAAGCGCATACAACCCGAGCAGCAGTCCAAGGGTTCCCAGCACGCCCGGTAAAATCACACCCGGATGGGTCAGCTCAACGAACAGCCCGAGCATTCCGGCCAGCAGCAGCATATAGGCAATCTGCGGATGCAGCAGCCAGGACAGCAACCGATAGCGAACGCCCGGATCATATTCATGCACCACAATATCATTGGGAGAAAAACGGATTGTCTGATCCTTGAAGTCCACACCGCGAACTCCAACAGACTGCAAGAACGTGGTTGCAGAGCCGGAAACATATTCCACGGCACCCAGTTCCAAGGCTTCGGCTGCGGTCACGGAACTGGCCTTGTCCACGGCCTCGGCATACCAGGTGGCGTTGCGGTCCCGTGCCCCGGCCACCCCGCGCACAAGACTCAGAAAATCGGCTCGCACCTTGGCTGCCATGGTCTTTTCTATGTCGCCCCCGCCAAGGCCCACCGGCGACGCCGCACCCATGGTGGTCTGCGGAGCCATGCCCGCCACTGTAGACGCAGCAACAAGAAACACGCCGGCCGATGCGGCCCGGGCCCCGGACGGACCGACCCAAACGGCTACCGGAACCGGGGCATTGAGCATGGCCTTGACCATGTTGCGCATGGACTCGCCCAGACCGCCGGGCGTATCCAGCACAATGAGCAGCATGGAACAGCCGATGCGTTCGCATTGGGCAACGGCTGCGGTGAGCATCTCGTCCTGCGCCGGGCTGATGGGACCGGAAACATCGACACGAAGAACGCTCATGGGCACGGCCACGGCATTGCTGGCCGCCATGCCACACAGGGCAAGGCACAACAGACAGCTCAACAGAAAACGGTGAACAAAAAACATAGAGCCTCCCGAAAAAGGAAAGCGGAAATAACGAACAGAAACGATTATACGCGCAATTGTGCGATATCGCCAAGCGACAAGAGCAATTCGTGCGGCAATTTGCCGGAAAGGTCGGCAACGGACGGGGCAAGGTGCAGGGCGCACGGCTCAAGAAGCACTGTTGTGGTGCCTTGGGGAAAATCCGGCACAACAGTGCGCATGGCCTGCATGCCGAAGCATACAACGTGCTGGCAACCAAAATGATGCACGCCGCGCCAGAACATGTCGTATTGCGGCTGCAAAACACCGTCCTCGGGCAGGGCGCAGGGCCAGAACGCGGCCGTGCCCTTGGGCCATTTCAAATAGGAAAGAAGCGTACGCATGAGCTGGCCGCGAGCCTTGTCCGCCTGCCCAGTGAGGTCGAACCCAAGCTCCGGATAGGTAAGCAGAACCCGAGGGGAACCCGAACTGGCCATGGACGCAAACCGGTCCCATGGCGCGGGCAACGGCGCAGAGTTCGGGGCCGGGGGCTGGCGCAGTTCGCCGGGGGCGGCGTTGCGTGCCGTGTTCGTAGGCGTATGGGAAGAGGACTGCGCAGGCGCGGCACGGGGCGGGATGTTCTGCGCGTTTGCGGACTGCGGCGAACCCGGCTGCTGTGCGGGACGTGTTCCCTGCGGAGACGCGCTGCCCTGCCCTGCTCCGGGTTGTACACCCTGCACGGGCTGCGCAACAACAGGACCGCTCGAAAGCAGAAATTCAAGGCCCATGGAATGCCACGGGCGCAGTGTTTCGGGTATGTTCAGCTTAGAAGCAGGTGATCCCATAAGCGCCACGCGACCTCGGTTTTCTTCAAATTGGGCCATTGCTCACGGCGGCCATGCGCATCCAGCACGAACATTTCGTTGGTGGTAACCGCAAAACCGCTACCCTCGCGGTCAATGCGGTTGCAGGCGATCAGGTCGAGATTCTTGGCGGCCAGCTTGCGCTCGGCTTCCTCGCGGCAGGACGAGGTTTCTGCGGCAAAGCCCATGAGCCGCTGTGCTTCGGCCTTGCGCTCACCCAGCGTGCGCAATATATCGGGATTATTGTTAAATTCCACGGTCAGCCCGCTGTCGGCTCCACTCTTCTTGAACTTGTCCGCACCGTGGGGAACAGGCCGGTAATCGGCCACGGCCGCCGTGCAGCAGGCCAGGTCCATGTCCGGCCACAGGTCCGTGGCCGCGTCGAACATCTGCTGTGCGGTCTGTACGCGCACCTGCTTGATGCCGGAATGAAAATCAAGGGAAACCGGACCGCTGACAACGGTCACGTCCGCGCCGCGCAGCCACGCGGCAACGGCCATGCACGCGCCCATGGTGCCGCTGGACGGGTTGGACCAAAAGCGAACCGCGTCCCATGGCTCGCGCGTGGGACCGAGCGTAACCATGACCTTTTTACCGGCCATGTCCTGCGGGGATATGGCCTTGAGCACAACCGGCAAAAGCTCGATGTATTCGGCAAAGCGGCCCGTGCCGGTTTCGCCGCAGGCCACAAGCCCGGAATCCGGCTCAACCGGGATGAAGCCCAGCTCCTTGATGGCAGCCCAGTTGCGCTGCGTGGCCGGGGCCTTCCACATGCGCGGATTCATGGCCGGGGCCACGATGACCGGACCGTCAAAGGCCAGCGCCTGGCAGGAAAGCATGTCGTCGGCAAGGCCGTTGGCCAGCCGGGCCATGGTGGAAGCGGTTGCCGGGGCAATGACCATGGCGTCCGCGATCTCGCCCGGCTCCAGATGCCCGAACGGGTCCGAAGCCTTGGCGTTGAACATGGAGCCGTAGACCGGATTGGCGCCCAGCGCCTCGAAGGAAAGCGGGGTCACGAACCGTGTTGCCGCGTCCGTGAGCGTGGCCGAAACCATGCAGTCTGCTCCAAGAAGCAGGCGCATGAAATCGAGCATCTTGTAGGCCGCAATGCTGCCGCAGACCCCGAGATGTACGCGCCGGCCCATGAACCCGGCAAACCGGTAGTGTTCCTGCATGCTATTTTGCCAGATCGGTCTCGCTGCCGGAGCCGTCCTTGGTCTCCACGGCAATGATGGTCACGGTGTCGCGCGCAAAGGTGTCTTCCACCTGAATCACGCAGCTTTTATTGAATTTTTCAAAAGAAAGGATGGAGGTCTTGCCCTTGACCGCGGCGATCTTTTCCCAGTTGTCCTTGGCCATGTTGTTCAGGAAGAACTGCAGCAGGTCGGGAATCTCCACGCGACCGGTGAATTTCATGATGCCCACGCGGAACTTGCGGTTGTCCAGGGTGTAGGAATCGTCGGACTGAAAATCCAGTTCCTTGGGAATAAGAATATCGTCGAACTCATAGTAATAGTTCAGGTCTTCGTAATTTTGCGCAGAGGAATCCACGGGCTGGTCCGTGCTGGTGGAAGTTGTGGAAGCCGTGCACGCACCAAGGACGAAACACAGGCAGACCACTGCACCGAAGTGAAAGAAAAATCGCATGGGAACCCTCCTGAAAGGCTATTTGGCTGTTTCCTTGAGCCGCTCGATCTTGTCCTGAAGATACTTTTCCATCTCGCGGCGGTCCTTTCTGAGCCGGACCAACTCGTTTTCCAGAATCTGGAGCTTGACCTTGATGTCCGAGGTGTCAAAAGAGAGGCCGAGCGCCATCTCCTCGAGTTCGACATCCTTCTGCTCCAGTTCGCGCGTCTTGCTCACCAGCTCCTCGGCCACGGCCCCCACGCCGGACGACTGAGGCAGCTCCTTGAGCTTCTTCTGGCTGCGCGCCAGCATCACGAAGGCGGTCTTGAGCCGCTGTATGTCTTCGTTCTGCCGTTCGATCATGGACTTCTGGTCAGCAATGACCTCCATGCAGTCGGCCACCTTGCCCATCATGCCCTTGAACACGCCCGCCAGTTCGGAGGTCATGTCCGCCTGCGCAACCGGGGCCACATGGTCCACGTCAATGGTGCGGCTCATTTCGGAATGCAGGATTTCCTCGATCTCGTTGGTGACGCGCCCCTCGGCATACAAGGCGGATATGCGTTCGAAGACCACCACGGACGACTCGGGGTAGCGGGTAACCCGCCCCACCTTGCGTCCGTCCAGAAAATCCTTGAACAGGGAAGCGTACCGCCGCGCCGTGGGCGCGGGAATACGTGTCTGTTTGGCTATGTCGGCCACGGTCAACATGTTCATGATTGTATGAAATACCACGAAACACGGCAAATTCAAGACATTAGCGCATCCTGCGGACGGAAAACGCTAGTGCGCTGATATTGTTGAAATAACTAAAATAGCGAATCACCATGGGAACTTGGAATCACATCCATGAAAACGCGATGAAGCCATTGATGAACGGCTTGTGGTGCCAATTTGGTGGATATGAGGACGAAAAAGAATATATCGGGAAGAACGTTTCACGTGAAATATCAAGGCAGTGCATGGGGCGTAAAACGCGGCTTGCCTTGGGGGTGACAAGGCCGTACCATCCGCGCCATGCACAAACCGAGTTCAAGCGCTGTGCCGGCCGACTTCCGGCTGCACAGCTATTCCTATGCCCTGCCCGAGGAAAACATTGCCCAGCAACCCGCGGACAAGCGGGACGGTTCCCGCCTGCTGGTGCTGGACCGCGAGCAGGATTCCATTGATTTCAAGCAGTTTTCCGACGTAGTGGACGCTCTGCCCGAAAACGCGCTGCTGGTGGCCAACAACTCCAAGGTCATCCCGGCACGCATGTTCGGCACCAAACCCACGGGCGGCAGGATCGAGTTTCTGCTGCTGACCCCCCTGCCCCTGATCGCGGCCACCGAGAGCAACGGCTGGAACGAGGCCCGCGTGGAAGGGCTGCTGCGTTCGTCCAAGCCGCCGCGCCAGGGTGCGGAAATTACCATTCTGGACGGGCTGCGGGTCATCCCGGAACAACGCGGAGAGTTCGGCAAATGGGTGGTCACCCTGCGCTGGCAAGGCCAGTTGGTGGATCTGGTGCGCAGTATCGGGCATCTGCCCCTGCCGCCATACATCCACAGGCCGGATACCGAAGACGACGCCAAACGCTACCAGACCGTGTACGCCCGCGAGGAAAAGGCCGGTTCCGTGGCAGCTCCCACGGCCGGACTGCACTTCACCCCGGAAATACGGGAACGGCTCGGGCAAAAGGGCATCTCTTGGGCCGAGGTAACGCTCTATGTGGGCTACGGCACCTTCAGCCCGGTGCGCTGCGCGGACATCCGCGACCACGCCATGCACAAGGAATACATCGAAGTGCCCGAAGCCACGGCCGAGGCCATACAAGAGGCCAAGGCGCAGGGGCGGCCCGTTGTGGCCGTGGGCACCACCAGCGCGCGCACGCTGGAGGGCATGTTTGCGCAACGCGAAAACATCGAACCCTTTGCCGGAGAAACAGACATTTTCATCTATCCCGGCTACGAATTCCGCGTGGTTGACGCGCTTTTGACCAACTTCCATTTGCCAGAGAGCTCGCTAATTATTATGGTGTCCGCACTGGCTGGAAGAGAACGGATACTGGAAGCTTATTCGGCAGCGCTGGACAACGGCTTCCGGTTCTTCTCCTATGGGGACTCAATGCTCATACGCTGAGCCGCCTCACAATATTTCCCACACAGCAACCAGGGAGACGCATATGTCGCGAATCGTGATCCAGGAGGACAGGTGCAAGGGCTGCCTGCTCTGTACCACTGTCTGTCCGACCCAGATCATCGTGCAGTCCGACCGGTTCAACCAAAGCGGCTACAAGGTCGCGGAGGTGCCCGAAGCGGATATGGAAAAGTGCATCGGCTGCACGTCCTGCGCCTTGATCTGTCCGGACCTGGCCATCAAGGTCTACAAAACCCCTAAGAAAAAGAAGGGGGCAGCATAATGACCAAGCAACCCGAAAGAATTTTCGTCAAGGGCAACGAGGCCGTTGCGCGCGGGGCGCTGGCCGCACGCTGCAAATGTTTCTTCGGCTATCCCATCACGCCCCAGAACGAAATCCCCGAATTCATGTCCGCGGAAATGCCCAAGACGGGCGGCCGCTTCGTGCAGGCCGAATCCGAGGTGGCCGCGGCAAACATGCTGCTGGGCGCAGGCTCCTGCGGTATCCGGGCCATGACGTCTTCGTCCAGCCCGGGCGTTTCGCTCAAGCAGGAAGCCATCTCCTACATGGCCGGTTCGGAAATCCCGGCCGTCATCGTGAACATGAACCGCGGCGGGCCGGGTCTGGGCGACATCGGCCCGGCACAGGGCGACTACTACCAGTCCACGCGCGGCGGCGGCCACGGCGACTACCGCCTGCTGGTGCTGGCTCCGGCCACCGGACAGGAAGCCTACGACATGACCATCAAGGCCTTTGACCTGGCCTTCAAGTACCGCAACCCCGTCATGGTTCTGGGCGACGCCATTCTCGGACAAATGAAGGAAGGCATCACCCCGTGGCAGCCCGAAGGCATCGACGACGAAGCCGGGCGCGACTGGGCCCTGAACGGCGCGGACAAGCGCGAAAAACGGCTCATCAAATCCCTGTTCCTTGAAGAAGGCGCACTGGCCGGCCAGAACAAACACCTGCAGGCCAAGTACGAGGACATGCAGTCCTACGTGGAATACGAGGAATTCGAGACCGAGGATGCGGAACTCATCGTCTGTTCCTACGGCTCCATCGGCCGCATCGCCAAATCCGCGGTGCGCACGCTGCGCGCACAGGGCAAAAAGGTCGGCCTGTTCCGACCCATCACCCTGTATCCGTTCCCCAGCGAACCGCTGCTGGCGCTGGCCAGGCAGGGCAAACGCTTCCTGACCATCGAACACAATCTGGGCCAGATGGTGGACGACGTGCGTCTGGCCATCCGCACGGTCGCCGATTCGGAATTCGCACCGATCTATCCCGGCAACCTGCCCGTTCCCGAAGACATCGAGGGACCGGTCCTCAAATGCCTGGAGGGTAAATAAATGTCCGAAATGAACGAAAAGCTCGTTTTCGACCGGCCTTCGGCCATGATCGACCGGCCCACACACTACTGCCCGGGCTGCCATCACGGCGTTGCCCACCGGCTGGTGGCCGAACTGCTCGAGGAACTGGGCGTGGTGGAAAAGACCATCATGATCGGCTCCATCGGCTGCTCGGTGTTCATCTACAACTACCTGAACGTGGACGCTGTTGAAGCACCGCACGGACGCGCCCCGGCAGTGGCCACGGGCGTCAAGGCCGCGCGCAACGACAAGTTCGTGCTCGCCTATCAGGGCGACGGCGACCTCGCATCCATCGGCATGGCCGAAATCCTGCACGCCGCCAACCGCGGCGAACGCATTGCCGTGGTCTTCGTCAACAACACGGTCTACGGCATGACCGGCGGCCAGATGGCCCCCACCACACTGGTGGGCCAGAAGACCACTACCTGCCCGGACGGCCGCTGCGCCGACCGCGAAGGCTCGCCCATCCGCATGACCGAAATCATCGCCGAACTGGGCGGAACCGCATTCGCAGGCCGCGCCTCGCTGGATTCGGTCAAAAACATCCGCACGGCCAAGAAATACATGCGCAAGGCCTTCCAGTGCCAGTTGGAAGACCGCGGTTTCGGTTTCGTGGAGCTGCTCTCCGCATGCCCCACAAACTGGAAAATGACGCCGCTTCAGGCCAACGAGCGCATCACCAATGAAATGATTCCCTACTTCCCGCTCGGCGTGTTCAAGGACGTGACCGAGGAAGGAGGTGCCTGCTAATGGCTCGCCATCTCGATGCAATCATCGCCGGATTCGGCGGACAGGGCGTCATGCTCATCGGCAACCTGCTTGCCTACGCGGGCATGAAAGACGGCCTGAACGTGACCTACATTCCGGTCTACGGCCCGGAAATGCGCGGCGGCACAGCCAACTGCACCGTGGTGCTTTCCGAAGAGGAAATCGGCTCGCCCATCATCCACAGGCCCTCCAGCCTGATCATCATGAACCGCCCGAGTCTGGACAAGTTCCAGCCCCGGCTGCAGGACGGCGGGCTGAACATCATCAACTCGTCGCTCATCGACATGGAACTGGCGGACAAGGACCGCGTGGACTGCCACGCCATCCCCTGCAACGACGTGGCCGACAAACTCGGCAACACCCGCATGGCCAACATGGTCGCCCTCGGCGCCTACGTGCAGGCCACGGGCATCATCCCGCTGCAGGCCGTCATCGACAGCCTGCCCAACGTCATCTCCGCCCACTACCACAAGCTCATCCCCGCCAACACGCAGGCACTGCAGGCCGGTGCCGAGTTGATCGGGTAAGAAACGAATACACTTGGGGAGGGGACTTTTGAAAAAGCCCCTCCCCAAACCCCCAAAACTTTTTGGGACTGCGCCCCGCCCTGCTTTCGCAGGACGGGGCGCAATTTTTGGCGTGGGTACAACAGTTAAAGATAAACTTTCTCTTCTCGATCCACCGTGTCCCGCATTCGCAGAATGCGGGACAGACTCAGGGATGCAAGGGACACGTCCCTTGCCCGCCGGAGGCGAAATCCTGTTGTCAAAATCCGCCGGAGGCGAGTCTACTCCCCCTTGAAAACCTCACGGGCCATGGCCGCATAGCGATCGGCCAGCTCCCGTTCCTGCGCGGACAATTCGAATTCCGTTTCCAGCCGCTCCAACAGGGCCAATGCCGGGTGCGGCCTGCCGAGTTGCAGCTGGGCCAGCGCCGCATAGAGAAAATCCGCAGGCAACCGGCCCTGACCGTCCATCAGGCAATGCTGCAGCAGGGCAAGGCAGGACTTGGCATCGCCCGCCTGCAAAAAAACAACGGCCAGGCTGCGCCGGGCCACCGTGGCTTGCGGGCAGAAACGCCGGGCCAGCCGCAGGGACCGCAACGCCCTGCCGGGCCGCTTGTGCTGCACGAAGGTGATGCCCCGCTGCAGCAGAAAATCGAAACACGCCTTGCGCCGCACCTGTGCCCAGCGGTCCGAGACACGCTGCGGCATGGGCTGCGGCAAGCGCTTGGACAGGATGCAATGCCTGTTTGCCAGATAGCGCACCGGGTCCCGCTGGAACAGGCCGGTCATCTGCGAACGCGCGGGGTCGTCGTGCGCCCAGACGTAAAATTCGGCCGTGACCTGCCGCACGTGGCAGGGGTGGGTTTGCGCGGCCAGCCGCCGCCACATGTCGAAATCCACCAGCGTATCCAGCCGCTCGTCAAAACGCCCTGCCTCGCTGAACAATGCCGTTTCATGGGCCACGGTGATGCCCAGAATGGAATTGTCCTCCAGAATGTCATACAGCGACACATGGCCGCTGTGGGGCGTGGTGCGGGTGGACTGGTCGACCTCCCAGCCGTTGTCCGTCCTGCGCCGCTCCAGCCGGTCCCCTTCTGAATGGGCCATGCGCACCCCGGGCGCCAAAACCAGCATGCGCATCAACGCCTCGAGATGCTCGGGCAGCCAGATGTCGTCGTCATCCAGATAGGCCACATAGGCCCCCTGCACATGCGCAAGGGCCATGTTCAGGGCCGCGGGCTTGCCCATGTTGCTCTCGGTGCGCAAAAGCCGGATGCGCGGATCCCGGCGCGGTTCAGGAGCCTCCAGCACGCCGGAAACGTCCGGCCCGCCGTCCTGGATGACCAGCAGCTCCCAGTTGGCGTAGGTCTGCGCCAGCACGGAATCCACGGCATGGCCCAGAAACTCCACACGGTCATGGGTGGGCAACAGCACCGACACCAGCGGCCCCTCGTCATTCAGGGCGCGCACCCGCTCCCGCGCCGATTCCAGACGCCGGGCCACGGGCGGCTCGTCCAATGCGTCGGTCAGCGCATCAACCAAAAAGGCGGGCAAATCCGCAAACGCAGCCTGTCCGGGTTCGATCAGCCCTTGCGGGCTTTCCATGGCCACGGTGGAGCCGGAAACGCGGCACAGCACATCATACCGGGGCAGGTTGGGCGGGAGTTCGGCAACGTCTTCAGGTATCACGGCCACGTTCAGGTTCCACGGCTTGGGGTGATACAGGGTCGCGCCATGCAGCACATGCACGCAGATGTCCGTTTCCAGATCCGCCAAGCCCCATTCGCGGGTTGCGTGCTGCTGCACGCACAGGCCACGGGCTTGGGCCTGCCGCACAAGGGCTTGCACAAGGCCGACCGCCCGGTCCGGAGCCGGAATCCTGTCGTCGATCTTAAGCGCCATGGTCGGCGTATTTTTTGAGGATATGGATGTCATTGTGTGCTCGATGGCCATGAAAACATCTCGAAATACTGAATGATTGCGCCGCATCGCCCACAGGGGGACATTGTCTGACACCTTAGGTTGCAGCAATGGCCCCGTCAAGAAGCCCCGCCGAATCCGCGCCTTCCTGACCGTTGACATTTAGGCACGGTCCAAGGAAGTTAAACCTGTCACAACAAAACCATCTCAATGCGTGCGGAGCCTGCATGGACCATGTCGTTCTTTCCATCGTCATTCCGGTTTTCAACAAATTCGCGCTGACCCGGGACTGCCTGAATTCGCTGGCCCAGCACCCGCCCGGCGTGGAATTCGAGGTGATCGTGGTGGACAACGGCTCCTCGGACGAGACCGCCGCGCAACTCGGCCCGCTGGGCGAATCCCTGTTTCCCGGACGCTTCCGGCACATCCGGCTGGAACAAAACAGCAACTTCGGCCCGGCCTGCAATCTGGGCGCGCGCAGTGCGCACGGCTCGCATCTGTTTTTCCTGAACAACGACACCCTGCTGACCCCGGACTGGTGCGCGCCGCTGATGGACGCATTGAGCAACGGGGCCGGGATTGCCGGGCCGTTGCTGGCCTACCCGGAATCCGTGAGCCACATGGGCGAGCGCGTGCAACATCTGGGCGTGGCCTGCCTGCCCCGGCTGCACCCCTGCCATCTGTACGAGTTCTTTCCCGTGGACCATGCGGTGGTGCGCAAAAAACGCTCCCTGCAATTCCTGACCGGCGCGGCCATGCTGCTGCCGCGTGCCGTGTTCCTCCAAGCGGGCATGTTCTGCGAGCAATACGTCAACGGCGGCGAAGACCTCGACCTGTGCGTACAGGTGCGCAAGAACGGCCATGAGTTGGCATTCGTGCCGGAAAGCAGGATATACCACCTGCAAAGCCAGACCAGCGGGCGGCACGACCACGAACGCCACAACGCGCAGGTGCTCAGGGAACGCTGCCTGCGCCACATGTACCCGGATTTTCATTTCCATCTGCGCAGGGACGGCTACGAGATCGCGCTCAACGAAATGATGACTCCCGTTGCCCGGCTGCCCGAACGCCGCCGTGAACTGATCCGCAAAAGCTTCCTGCGCGAAACCGACCAGCCCGACGAAAACGCCTGCTTGCGGCTCATGGTTTCGGAGCCGCTCTTTCTCCCGGCCTACGAGCGCCTTGCCGCGATCCGGGCAGGGCAGGGCGACCACGCGGCCGTGGTCTCCATCCGCTTTCTGCAAACCCGGCTGTTTCCCTCACGCGTGCATGGCCGACTCCTTGTGAATGCCGCGCAAAAAGCCGGAGACCAAACCATGCGGACCGAAGCCCAGACCATTGTGGCGCAATTCGACCATGCGGCCAAGGACAAGAACCTCGGACCCATGGCCCAAGAGTTGGAACGGCACTTCAAACAACTGAACATGCCCGAGCTGGCAACGCTGTATGCGCATTGGGTTGGAGAGTGACTTTTTTCGGGGAGGGAGGCTTTGAAAAGCCCCCTCCCCAAACCCCACCCCGCAAACTTTTTGGCGCTGCGGCCGTACCGCTTCCGCGGTACGGCCGCAGTTTTTGGTGTGGGGAAAAATAAATTAAAACGGAAAGGGTATGTTTTGCTAATCCCCCAAATATGACAGGCTGTTGAAAAAGGTTTGAGGGCAAGGCGAAAAAAAAAAGCAGGGCCGACGCGTACTCAACGTACGCGAGGGGTTGCTCTTTTTGCATCAACGCAGCAATCAGGCCTTTGTCGGCAGCCTGAAGGGACACGTCCCTTGCCCGCCGGAGGCAAATCCTGTCATCCAATTCCGCCGCAGGCGGACTCAAGCCTTGTCTTTCAATCCCGGCCCGGTATAGTCTCGGGCGCATGAACCCGGCCAAGCTCATAGCCCTGTACCTGCCCCAGTTCCACGCCATTGCGGAAAACGACCAATGGTGGGGCAAGGGCTTCACCGAGTGGGTCAACGTGCGCGGGGCGACCCCGGGCTTCGAGGGGCATTACCAGCCGCACGAGCCAGTTTCCCCGTTGGAATACTACGACCTGAGCAATCCGCGCGCGCAGCAGATGCAGGCCCACATGGCCCGCCGCTACGGCATCCACGGATTCTGCTATTATTACTACTGGTTCGGCGGAAAAAAACTGCTGCAAACGCCCATCGAAACCATGCTGGCGTCCGGCAGGCCGGACCTGCCGTTCTGCATCTGCTGGGCAAACCACGACTGGACGCGGGCGTGGTACGGCCAGAACAAGCAGGTGCTCATGGCGCAGGACTATTCCGACGAATCCATGCGCGCATTCGTGGAGGACGTGGCCCCGCTGCTGGCGGACGGACGCTACATCCGCGTGGACCAGAAACCCATGCTCTGCGTGTACCAGAGCGAGGAAATGCCGGACTCGAAACGCATCACCGACATATGGCGCGAACGCGCGCACAAGCTGAGTCTGGGTGAACTGCATCTGGTGCGCATGGAAGCGCTGGACTGGGACCGCGACCCGGCAACGCTGGGCTTTGACGCGGCCGTGGAGTTCGCGCCGGACTGGCGCATGGCCGGGCAACTGCTCAACCCGGGCCAGCAGCCCAGAAGGGTGGACTACAAGACCACGGTCACCAATATGCTGCTCAAACCCCCGGCGCCGTATACGCGCTATCACGGCGTGTTTCCGGGCTGGGACAATTCCCCGCGCTACAAAAAGGCCGCGCTGGTCTTTGACAACGCCTCGCCGGGCGTGTTTGCCTACCATCTGGAAAACGCCATCCGCAAAACCATGCGCAACACCCCGGACAACCGGCTGGTGTTCATCAACGCGTGGAACGAGTGGGGCGAGGGCTGCCATCTGGAGCCCTGCCGCCGCCACGGCACCGCATGGCTTGAGGCCTGCAGAATGGCCCTGCAGCGCGCCGCCCTACACGCCGAATAGTCCGCCTCCTTCATTTCCGTAACCAAACCACAACCTGATATCGCAAAGCTTTTTCATTGCCGTAACCATCTGCAATGCAAAGGACTATAATCTCCCATGGTATTTTCGCGCTCACGCGAACAACAAGCCATTCAAGGAGAATACCCCATGTCACAGATGGAACGCAGAGACTTTCTTCGCTTCGGCCTTGCGGCCGGAGCCGTTGTGGCGGCCAGTACACTGCCCAAAAAGGCGCAGGCCGCCTACACCCGCATCTGTGTGGACGAAGTCCGCGCCATGACCCCGCAGGCCATGGCCGAGCAGTCCGGACTGGTCATGAGCGGCTGGGACAGCCTGCACGCCTCGGCCAACACGATTCGCAACCCGAAAATCCGCGCCACCGTGCTGGACATCATGGCCAAGCCCGCGCCCACGCTCATGCAGCGCATCGGCTCTTCGGAAAAAAAGGAAATCTGGAAGGAGCTAACCGCCAAGGGCCTGCTCAAGGACGTGGCCCTGAAAGACTTTTTGCCCCCGGCCAAATCCGCGAGCGCCGAGCCCCAGCCCTTTTATTCCGCGCCGGGCAGCGGCTACGGCAGCCACCATTCCTACCCGGGCGGGCTGGTGACGCACACGGACCTGAACACCCGCGTTTCCATGGCCCTGTACGAAGGCTACCGCGAGGTCTACGACTACCTGCTGGACCGCGACGTGGTCATCGCCTCCCAGCTGCTGCACGACCTGCACAAGCCGTGGGTCTTCCAGTGGCAGAAAAACGGTGAATCGCGCGGCGAAATGAAGCTGGGCGGCACGGGCGAGCATCATCCGCTGGGTGTGGCCGAATCCATCGTTCGCGGCCTGCCCGCCGAGGTCTGCGTTGCCCAGGCCTGCGCCCACAACCACCCGCGCACGCCCGAGGACGAGGCCAAGGTGGTGGGCTGGATCACGGCCGCAGCCATCATCGCGGGCGTGGACCCGGTCAAACGCGGCCTGCTGGAGCCGGGCGGCAAGACCCTGCCCATGCCGCGCCGTCAGGAAGGTTTCGTGTGCCACCTGGGCGACCACGACTGGATCCTGACCGTTCCGGCGGCCCAGTGGACCATCCCGGTCATGAAGACCATTGCCGAGCGCGACTACAACATCAAGTCCGACGACGCCAAGGGCTTCAACAGCCTGCGCAACTACGTGTTCTCGCAGGCCACCATCATGGGCCTGTACGAAATATACGCGGCCAAGGGCGAGCAGGAGCTCACCCGCACCGTGCATTCCATCGTGACCCCGGCCTAAAAAGAAAAACCCGGCCAGCATATGCTGGCCGGGCCTTGTTGATACACATGCCAACGCGAGGCTTTGGCCTTTTTGCGGCAACGTAGCGATTGGGCCCTTATTGGGAGCCTGAATTCAAATCAGCGATCAAGGCGTCCAACTCGCTGGCCACGCGCGAAAGCTCCACGCAGGCCTCGGCTGACTGGTTCATGATTTCCGTGGTTTCCTCTGATATTTCGTTGATTTCATCCGTGGACCGGGCCACCTGTTCGGTCGCTGCGGACTGTTCTTCGGCGGCCGTGGCAATGCCACGCACCTGATCGGCCATGTTCTGTGCAAGGTTCACGATCTCCTGCAACGAATCCCCGGCCGCGTGGGAAAGCCCGGTGCAGTCATCCACCACCTGCGCGGCCTTGTCGGTCTGCACCACGTTGCGCTCGGTCACGCCCTGAATGGCGTTGATGGCATCGCCCACTTCCTTGGTGGCCACCATGGTCTTTTCCGCAAGCTTGCGCACCTCGTCCGCCACCACCGCGAACCCGCGCCCGGCCTCGCCCGCGCGCGCAGCCTCGATGGCCGCGTTCAGGGCCAGCAGGTTGGTCTGATCCGCAATGTCGGTGATGACCGTCATGACCCGGCCAATGCCGTCGGCCTGCTCGCCCAGCTCGCGCATGTTGCCCTTGAGAACCGAGGCAAGGCTGGCCACCTCGTTTACGGCGGCGACCACCTCGCTCACCTTGCCGTGGCCGTCCTGAGCCTGATTTCTGGTGGCTTCGGCATTTTCCGCGGCAAGGCTGGAATTTCTGGCCACTTCCATGACCGTGACATTCATCTCTTCCATGGCTGTGGCCGTTTCCGTGGTGCGCCTGCCCTGACGCACGGCCCCCTCGCTGGCACCGTGCACGCGCTCGGCAAGCTGGGTGGACGCCGCAGCCATACGCCGGGAAAGCTCCCCGGCCTGATTGGCGATGCGCTCCATGGTGCGCCGGGATTCCACGATGCTGGTCTGGTCCACCACGATCTCCAGCGCGCCGGCGGGTTCGCCCCGGTCGTCGAACAGGGGAATGGCATGGTTGACCGCCTCCATGGTTCCATGGACGGTTTCCACGGTGCTGCTGCCGCTTTCGCCCTTGAGCGAAGCCATGGCCCGCTGGCAGGCCCACTGCCCGCCGCTGCACTTGTCACCAAAGGCATCCACGCACTTTCTGCCCTGCAAGGAAGCGGCATCACCGCCCGCGCATCTGGCCGTGGATGTGTTCACGTACAACAGCCGCGCATCGCGATCCACGGTAAACAGGGGAAAGGGCATGGCGTCGAAAATGGCGGTAAAGGTGTCGGCCAGCCCGTTGACGCTGCGCACCATCTGGGCGAACGCGCCGTGGAATCCGGAAACATCGCCCCGCGCGGTCATTTCTCCGGTACGCACCTTGGCGGCCGTGCCCTCGCATTCATCGATCAGGGCGGCCATGCTCCGGGGAATGCGTTCCACCGAAGCCGCGATCTCGCCGATCTCGTCCTTGGCGTCCACATGCACGGACGCATCCAGATTGCCCGTGGCCACATCCGCGGCAAAGGTGCGGATGCGCGCCAACGGGCGGAAAATGACAAAGGGCAACACCCCGAGAATGGCCAGGGCCGGAAGCAGCACCGCGCACAGGAAAATGCCCAGCACCAGCATCATGGCGCTGCCGATCATGGCGTTTTGCAGGGAGATGTCTTCGGCCACGGCAATGACCCCGATGGGCTTGCCGTTGTAGTCCTTCACCGGAACATAGGCCAATGCGTAGTTGCCGGAAACGGTCATGACCCGCTCCTGCATACCGCGCCTGAGGTTTGCCGGGGTCACGGCCTTGTCCAACTGCTCGTTGGCCTTGCCGGCCACGCGCACGAACGCGTTGTCCAGCACCGGGTTTTTGGACGGGTCCTGCAGCTTGGTGGTGGTGGGCAGCAAGGCCGCATCCATGTACAGGGTAAAGAACTTGTTGTCGTCATCCTTGAAAAAACGGAACACGTCGTCGTAGCTCTTGAGCACTTCCACGGAACCGAGATGCCTGCCGTCCGGGGATTTGACCGCGGCCAGACCGCGGATGGCAAAACCGCCGCGCCCGGGCTCCACGCCGCGCCGGGAACGGCCGTCGCGGTTCACGTCCAGCACGGTCTGGCGAAACCCGGAAAGATCGTCGGAAACGTCCAGCCACTGGCCGTTGCGTTTGGCCTGCTTTTTCCGCCACATGCGCACAAGGCTGCGGCCGTTGGGCAGGTGGAAATGCAGCTTGAGATTGCCGCCCGTGCTCGCGGAATACCCGTCCAGAACAGACTTGAGTTCGGTGCGCAGCAGTTCGCGGGCCTGCTGGGACGCCGGATCGCTCTCGTCGTCCATGTTGCCGGACTGCGCCAATGCATAGGCGTTTTGCACCACGCCCATACGGCTGAACAGGGCGGCCTCCTCCTGCGCGCGGATGGCGGCGCTTTCCGTGTTCAGGGCCAATTTCTCCGCAGTGTTGCCCAACATCATGTCGGCAACCGAATAGCGCAGGTCGTCGAACTGGTCCGTCAACAAAAAGTATCCGGCCAGCCCGATCACCAGCACGAGCGGCACGATGGGAATGAATATCTTGTATTTAATGCTCACCTTGATTCTCCTGCAAAAACGCGTTGTCTTTGATTGAACCTCCCAAGCGCCGAAACGGACGATAAACCGCAGGACGCATGGAACCATCACGCTCTATACAGTGGGAAAAAAACAAGGCAACCATTGTTACAAAATGAACGAAGAAAAACATATGCTCACATGATCACACAAAAAACGCGTTGCCCGAGAGGTGAAATAATTCACAAGTGCTTGGCACGCAAAAAGAACCAAAACGTACGTCTGTGGTTTTTTCAGGTGCATTTTGGAACAAATGTATGGCAAAAAATCGATACTTTCGATACTTGTAGGGACAATGTGAACATATTTGTCATCGATTTTCGATTTTTTACGCCTTTTTTTACATTAATCGCAAAACAGACTCCGTTTTTCCCGTGACACAGACACGCGAAATCGGATAACGATCTTGAATCATTGCCATTCATCTGCTTGGCACAATGCTTGTATTTTCAACCGGGTTCACTCCGGTCTGCAATACCGAAACCACCAACCAATGGAGGAATCCCATGGACATTCCCGTTTTCAACTGCAAAAACGCGGACGACGTTCTCAAGGCCGTCAAGGACTACAACGTCAGCTTCATCCAGTACTGGTTCGTCGATATTCTCGGAACCCTGAAATCCTTCCAGATCACGCCCAGCGAGCTGGAAGCCTCCTTTGAGGAAGGCATGGGCTTCGACGGTTCGTCCATTCTGGGATTCTGCCGCATCGACGAATCCGACATGGTGGCCATGCCCGACCCCACCACCTTCCAGATATGCTCATGGCGGCCCACGGAACGCCCGGTGGCACGCATGTTCTGCGACGTGGTCACCCCGGACGGCGCACCCTTTGCCGCGGATTCCCGCTACATCCTCAAAAAGGTCATTGCCCAGGCAGCGGAAAAGGGCTTCACCTACTACGTGGGACCCGAGCTTGAATTCTTCACCTTTGCCGACGACCAGGACACGGAAATCCTCGACCGGGGCGGCTATTTCGACGCACCCCCGCTGGATCTCGGCAACAACATCCGCCGCGACATCATCTTCGCGCTGGAAGCCATGGGCATGAAGGTCGAATACTCGCACCACGAGGTTGCCCCTTCCCAGCATGAAATCGACCTGCGCTACGACGAAGGCCTGCGCATGGCGGACACGGCCATGACCTACCGCGTGGTGGTCAAGGAAACCGCGCGCAAGCACGGCTGCTACGCCACGTTCATGCCCAAGCCCATCTTCGGTGAAAACGGATCGGGCATGCACGTGCACCAGTCCCTGTTCAAAAATGGCAAAAACGTGTTTTACGACGCTTCCGACGAATACCATCTTTCCGCGGAAGGCAAGAGCTACATCGCGGGCATCCTCAAGCACGCCCCGGAATTCGTGTGCGTGACCAACCAGTGGGTCAACTCCTACAAACGCCTTGTTCCGGGCTATGAAGCCCCGGTCTACATGGCCTGGGCCCGCCGCAACCGCTCGGCGCTGGTGCGCGTGCCCATGTACAAGCCGGGCAAGGAGGCCGCCACCCGCATGGAGCTGCGCTGCCCGGACCCGGCCGCCAACCCGTACCTGTGCTTTGCCGTAATGCTGGCCGCAGGCCTCAGAGGCATGGATGAAAACTACAAGTTGGCCGATCCGGTGGAAGAAGACATCTTCGAAATGAACGCCCGCCAGCTCAAGCGCAACAAGATCAAGGCCCTGCCCGGTTCCCTGTATGAAGCGGCCATGATGCTCAAGAAGTCCAAATTCATGAAGGAAGTGCTGGGCGACCACCTGCACACCGCGCTGGTGGAAGACAAGATCGCGGAATGGGACGAATACCGTACCCAGGTCACGGAATTCGAACTGGACAAATATCTGCCCATTCTCTAGCGGCGGCATACCCCACACAAATGAAAAAGCCCCGGTTTGCCGGGGCTTTTTTTGTCGTTGTGATCACAACCCGTGTCAGGCGTACGACACGCCTCAAGCGCGCCGTGCCGGTATGGTGAACATGATCACGGCCCCGCCGCCCGGATTGTGGTCCGCCCAGATACGGCCGCCATAATGCTTCACAATGCTGCGGCTGATGGCCAGTCCCATGCCCGAGCCCTTGCCCGTCAGATTGTCGCGCAGGGTGTTGTCCGTGGCCTGATGGAACTTGTCGAACACCAGCTCGAGTTCATCGTCCGGAATGCCCGTGCCCGTATCAGCAACGGCAAAAAGCACGTATCCGTCCTGTTCGCGCACCCTGAGGGTCACCGTGCCCTTGTTCGTAAAGCGTTTGGCATTGGCAAGCAGATTGGCCAGCACCTGCCGCAAACGATCGTAATCCGCGACGATGGGCGGCAGGGTTTCCGATATCTCGGCAATCAATTCCACATCAGCATTTTCGCTAAACGCACCGGAATAGGCCTCGATGGCATCCGCAGCCAGTTTCACCGGATCAATTTCACGGTCCTGCCACGGCATGCGGCCGGCATCCAGGCGCGACATGTCCAGAAAATCGTTGATGAGGCGGGACAAACGCTCGGCTTCCTTGATGATGATGTCCATGTTGGAAAACACGCGCCGCATTCCGGGCAATTCACATGCGTCGGCACAGGTGCCCGTACAGAATTTGGAAAGTTCCTTGCGGATGAGCAGGGCAAAACCCAGTATGGACGTGAGCGGCGTGCGCAGATCATGGGAAACCGTGTTCATGAGCGATGTCTTGAGCTCGTCGAGCTTCTGCAGCTTGGCGTTGGCTCCCTCCAGCTCCATGCTGCGATGATGCAATTCATCGGTTCGCTCGGCCACCAGTTCCTCAAGGCTGGCATTGATGCGTTCAAGCTCGGATTCGGCCTTGCGCCGGGCCATGACCGCGATGCTCAGGAACATGATCAGCGACAGAAGCACGACTATAGTGATGGACCCCCACATCACCAGCCTGAAATGCGTGCGCCAGAAACTCTGCGGCTCGTTGATGATCACGCTCGATTGCGGCACAAAGTGGTCGGCAATGCCGAAATGCTGCAATTCATTGTAATCGAACATGTACTGATTGGGACTCTTGCGCAGCATGGGAATCGAGCTCGCGGACTCGCCACCGAGAATGCGCAAGGCCATTTCCGCGGCCTTTTGCCCCTGCACGCTGGCCGAGGTGATCATGCCGCCAACAATGCCCTTGCCCAGATAAAAATCCCACACGCCGTACATGGGCCGTTTGCACACGGAACGGAATAACCCGATACTCTGTCGGAATGTAAAACTTTCTCCAAGCCGGTCCTGAACAAAGCTCAGGAGCAGAACCGCGCTCTTTTGCGGCAGATCCGAGAGCGCATGAAGCATTTCCTCCATGCTCAGATCCTGCAACATCCTGAACCGCACCCGGTTCTTGAATTCCATCATGACCGCGTCCAACTGATCCTTGTTGGCCAGGCCAGTGGTGGTCCGGTCATTGACCACATAAATAGTTTCCACGTCCGGATTCTGGGTCATGATCACGGCAACGGTCATGGCCAAGTCGACTTCCTCGTAAACCCCGGTCGTGTTGGAAAGGTCGAATTTCTTGCCCATGTCGAGGTCGTTGACCCCGCAAAAGACCATGGGCACACCGGGAAAAAGGCGCTTGCGCAGACCCAGGACAAACCGGGCCGCATTGTCGTCCGCCGTGATGATGAGGTCAAAATGAACACCGGTGTATTTGCGCTCGAACATGCGCGTGAGGCTTTGGTAATGTTCGTCCGAGGTGTATCGTTTGGTGTCCATGTATTCGGTCGTTATCTCGGCGCAATAATCATCGGCGTAGATATTTTCCCGAACGGACTCGCAGATGTCCGCACTCCATTGCAGGCGGGTGCTGTAAGAGCTGACCAGCAGAATGTGATGGCAGGCATGCCGGGCGGCATGGGACTGGGCAGGGAACAAACATGCAGCCAGCAGCACCCAGAATACCGCGGCTCGCGCATGCGTTCGTGTCCTTGCTGATCCGCCCATGAATCATCCCCTGTTTTTGGATTTACCTATTTTTACGTTGATCCTTTTCAAACGCACTGTCAAAGCCGTTAGTAAATGAAACAAATTATCAACAAAAAAGGGTCCGGACGATTGTCCGGACCCTTGAATGAGCTGATGTGCGTATCTGAATCTACATGTCCAGAATCTTCTTTGCGGTCTCGTCCATCACGTCGGTGATGAAGCGGACGCCGGTTTCCCGTTCGGTTTCGCGGTTTCCGGATGCGATGTCCGCACGGGTGATGTCCTCCAGAGAGAACTTGCGGCCGCCGCACATGAGCTGCTGCAGTCCTGCGGAGAGCTTGTCCACCAGGCACCAGATGGCCACCGCGCCCAGAGGCACGTTCTTCATCTCGTCCTTGCCCACCTTCTTCTCCACATCCTGATAGCAGGCGAAGATTTCCTCGGCCGTGGAGCCGTAGCGGGAGACCGCTGCCGGGAGCTTGTCCCAGTTGCCGCAGACCTTTTCGCGGCGTTCCGGGTGCAGCACGCCCTCGATGTTGGAACCGAGAAAACCGGGAATCATCATGGCGCGGCCCATGCAGATCATCTTGGTGTAGGGTGCGCCCATGGCCAGGGCCTTGAAGATGTTGCTTCCCTTGGCAAAACCGCCGGCAAAGGACATGTCCACCACGCGTTTGCCGCGTGCGGCAAGACGGCTGGCATATTCATGCGCCTTGGCGTGCAGCAGGATGGAAGGCACGCCCCAGCTTTCCATCATGTTCCACGGGCTCATGCCGGTACCGCCGCCGGAACCGTCCATGGTCAGAAGATCCAGTTCGGCTTCGGAGGCGAACTTGATGGCCATGGCCAGCGCTTCCATGCCGTAGGAGCCGGTCTTGAGCGAAATGCGCTTGAAGCCAAGCTTGCGCAGGTAGTTGACCGAGGTCATGAACTCGTCGTGGACCTGATCGTACGTGGAAAGATTGGTGTAGCCCAGACGGCTGTGGCGGGCGAAATGCTTGATGGCGCCGCGCCTGAAACCTTCCTGAACCTCGGGCTTTTCCGGATCCGGGTCCACGAGGTAGCCGCGATCCTTGAGGAACTGTGCGTAATCCAGGCTGGTGACCTCGATTTCGCCGCCGATATTCTTGGCGCCCTGTCCCCACTTGAGTTCGATGATGACCTTGTCGCCATACTTTTCAGCCAGGTATTCGGCCACGCCGTTGCGGGTGTCTTCAACGTTCATCTGCACGATGATGGCGCCATAGCCATCGTAATAGCGCATGTAGGTGTCGATGCGGCGTTCCAGCTCGGGCGCCTTGGTGATGCGGCCCTTGCTGATTTCGGATTCGCGGTCCACGCCCACCACGTTTTCACCCACCACGATGGGCGCGCCCACGAGCGCGCAACCCGCGGCAAAGGAATCCCAGTACTTGGCGGCGATGAAAGTGGAACCCAGCGCACCGGTCATGAACGGAACGCGACATTTGGTCTTTTCCTCGGCGCCGAACGAGGTTTCCAGACTCACGTCCGTGAACAGCAGGTCTTCTTCGGTATTCACGGAGCCGAACGCGCCGTAGTTCAACCCCTGAATACGCAGGGAATTGTAGGAAACACCCACATGGGTTGTGTTGCCGCTGCCCGCCGTAACCAGACCGAAATCGCGGGGATACAGGATTTCGCGCCCACGCAGGGAAGACAACCAGGTTTCACATTTACCCTGACAGTCGGCGCGGCACAGTGTGCAGAGCCCGGATTCGATTGCGTTGCCGCGGTTCACACTGCCGAGAACATCGTTGCTTTTTGGCCAATTCATTGTTTCAGCACTCCTTAACAATTATTGTGTATAGGCGAAGACTCCTATCAACTTTTGACATAAGTGTCATCATAAATATGCATTTGCGCCAAAAAGCAGGGTTGTTTTTGTCTGAAAATTGCCTTTTTTGTGCAAAGCGGCAAAGTTTTTTTGCCGCTGCGCCACTTTCCCCAATATTCGGATTGCACACATCCATCTGATACAAAAGAATAATTCCCCTACAAACAATAGGATAATGGTGGTTTCAAACAAAAACCCGGATTGCATTGACGTTGTTCTCCGGCAATTTCATGAACGCAAAAGATGAATGCAGACATGAAAGCCCCCTGTTCGGCGTCGAACAGGGGGCTTTTGTACGGCAATGACCGTTTATTCGGCTATTTTTGCCCTTTCAGGGCACGAAGACGTGCTTCCACGACCTTGGGGTTCGGATAGGTTTCCCGAATCGATTCAAGCAAGGAACGGACCTTGTCGTAATCATGTGCGTATTCAAAGGCCTCGGCCAGCAGAAATGTGGCCATGGCCCGTCTTTCCTCATCAACATTGTCAAGGGCCAGCAGCTGTTCCAGGGCCTTGCGGACCAGCCCCCAGTTGTTGATCAGGCTGTAGCTCTGCGCCAATTCATACAGGCAGGTGGCCTTGTCTTCATTGGTGGACGCACTTTCCGCGCAGTTGTTCAGGGCTTCCATGACCAGATCATAATTCCCCTGCAGGCGGTAAATGCGCGCCAGCCTCAGCTGGGTTTTCACGGTCTGCTCAGGCATGTCCTCGGCCAGCATCAGCGATTTTTCCAGCGTCTCGACAGCCTTGGAACGTTTTCCCAGCTGCATGTAGATGTCGCCCAGCTGGTACATGATCTTCCATCGTTCCAGCTTGTCGTGGCTTTCCTCAAGGCTCATGGCTTCCAGCAGGGACACGGAACGCTCGAGATCGCCCTTGATGTTCAGGGCAATGTTCAAAAGGCGATTCCAGGCCTCCTTGCGGAATTCTCCCTGAGGATTGCGCTGCAGGTACCGCTCGTATCCGGTTTCGGACTGCAGGTAGTATCCCTGCGAATACTGCTCGCGCGCGGCCTTGAGGTCCGCATCCACGGGCTGTCCGCCGCACGCGGCGCACCACAGCATAACTGCGGTCAAAAACAGCGCCTTGAGCGTATGCATCAGGATTCGTCGTCCTTCTGGATTTCCTTGTCCGTAACCAGATCGAATCCGGCCACGAAGATTTCTTCGTCCATGCGCACCAAGCGCACGCCCTGTGTTGCCCGTCCACGGGTCAGGGTTATCTCGCTGACGTTCATGCGAATGATCTTGTTGCCGGAAGTCAGCAGGATGATGTCGTCGGTGTCATTCACCAGACGCGCACCCAATACATCGCCGGTCTTGTCGGTCAGGCGCATGTTCAGGATGCCCTTGCCCCCGCGGGACTGGACCCGGTACTGTTCGATGTTGGTGCGCTTGCCGAAACCGCCCTGCGACACGGTCAGCAGCTCGAAACGGTCGGCATCGCTGGTGGTCACGCAGGCAACCACTTCATCGTTTGCACGCAGGGATATGCCCTTGACTCCGGCCGTTGCGCGGCCCATGGGGCGTGCATCGCGGATATTGAAACGGATGGCCGTGCCTTTCTGCGTGGCCAGGATGCAGTCCGCATCCGGGTTCACTTCCTGCACGGTCATGAGCTCGTCGCCTTCCTTGAGGTTCACGGCCCGGATGCCGGTGGTGCGGCAGTTCTGGTACAGGTCCATGCTGGAACGCTTGATCATGCCCCGCTTGGTCACGAACAGGAAGAAACGGTCCTCGGACAGTTCCTGCAGACTCATGGCCGTTGCGATCTCCTCATCCTTTTCCAGGGGAAGGAGGTTGGCGATATGCGCGCCTTTGGCATACCGGCTGCCTTCGGGAACCTGATGCGCCTTGATCTTGAACATCTTGCCAAGGTTGGTGAACAGCAACAACCACTTGTGGTTGGTGGTCAGCATGAAGGTGTGGATGAAATCGCCATCGCTGGTCTGTACCCCGGCAATGCCCTTTCCGCCCCGGCGCTGTGCCTGATAGTTGGTCAGGGGCGTGCGCTTGATGTAGCCGCGCCTTGAAAGGGTGATGACGGTTTCGTCATCGGCGATGAGGTCCTCGATGTCGATGCTGTCCAGATCGTGCTGCAAAAGCTCGCTCTTGCGCTCGGTGGCGTAGATCTTCCGGACATCGGCCAGCTCGTCGCGGATAACACCCTTGAGCACGTCCTCGTTGTCCAGAATGGAGCGGTAATATTCGATGCGCTTGAGCAGTTCCTTGTATTCTTCCATGAGCTTGTCGCGCTCAAGTCCGGTCAGGCGCTGCAGGCGCATGTCCAGAATGGCCTGCGACTGTACCTCGGAAAGCTCGAAGCGTTCCATGAGGTTGGCCTTGGCCTCGGGCGCGGAAGCGGATGCGCGGATGATCTTGACCACTTCGTCGATGTTGTCCACGGCGATGCGCAGACCCTCGAGGATGTGAACCCGGCGTTCGGCCTTGTCCAGATCGAACTTGGTGCGCCGGATGATGACCTCGCGCCTGTGGTCGAGGAAGCAGTTGAGCACTTCCTTGAGGTTCAGGAGCATGGGCCGGTTGCCCACAACGGCCATCATGTTGATGCCGAAGCTGGTTTCCAGCGGGGTGAACTTGTACAGGGAATTGATGATGATATCGGGAATGGAACCGCGCTTGAGATCCATGACGATGCGGATGCCGTTGCGGTCCGATTCGTCGCGCAGGTCCGTGATGCCCTCGATCTTCTTGTCGTTGACCAGGTGGGCGATCTTTTCCACCAGCGTGGATTTGTTCACGGCATAGGGGATTTCCTTGACCACGATGGAATGGCGGTTGCCCTTGCGTTCCTCAACCTCCATGACACCGCGGATCTTGATGGAGCCGCGGCCGGTGTTGTAGGCGTCCACAAGGCCCTGACCGCCGAAAACCGTTGCCCCGGTGGGAAAATCCGGTCCCTTGATGAAACCCATGAGGTCGGTGACCGTGCAGTCCGGGTTGTCCAGCAGGTGCGTGGTGCCGTCCACCAGCTCGCCCAGGTTGTGGGGCGGGATGTTGGTGGCCATGCCCACCGCGATACCGGCGGTACCGTTGAGCAGCAGGTTGGGCACCTTGGTGGGCAGAACCGAAGGCTCGTTCAGGGTGTTGTCGTAGTTGGGCCTGAAGTCGACGGTCTGTTTCTCGATGTCGGTGAGAAACTCGCTGGCAAGGCGGGCCATGCGCACTTCAGTGTAACGCATTGCCGCTGCAGCATCGCCGTCGATGGAGCCGAAGTTACCCTGACCATCCACAAGGGGATCGCGCATGGAAAAATCCTGCGCAAGGCGGACCAATGCGTCATACACGGCCGAGTCGCCGTGCGGGTGGTATTTACCGATGACGTCACCGACCACGCGCGCGGATTTCTTGTAGGCGCGGTTGTAGGAGTTGCCGAGGTCATGCATGGCAAACAGGATGCGCCGGTGCACGGGCTTGAGCCCGTCGCGCACATCCGGGATGGCCCGGCCTATGATGACGCTCAGCGAATACTCGAGATAACTTTTCTTGAGTTCGCTCTCGATGGAAATCTGGTTATTCATTCATTTGCCTCCGGCAGTTCGGAGCAGGGACCATGTCCCCGCTATCCGAAGTATCTTCCAAAGCGTTTTGGCGCGCTCCCGCAGGAAAACGGCGCGTGCCGCAACAATTTTCTATTTGTTTCAGCCGCTCGTTGCGGTCCTAGATGTCCAGCTCCTGCACCATGAGCGCGTTGCGTTCAATGAACGCCCGGCGCGGTTCCACGTTGTCGCCCATGAGGTCCATGAAGATGTCGTTGGCCTCGGCCGCATCGTCCACGGTGACCTTGAGCATGGTCCGTTTTTCCGGGTCCATGGTGGTTTCCCAGAGCTGCTCCGGGTTCATTTCGCCCAGACCCTTGTAGCGCTGGATCTGCCAGCCGCGGTGCGCTTCCTCGATGACCGCGTCGTACAGGGCGAAAATGCCCCGGATTTCCGTGATCTCGTCCTTGACGTTGAGCTTGAAGGAAAAGGCGCCGCAGTCCTCGCGCATGTCCACGAAGCTCTGGTAGCCCTGCTTGTATATCTTGGAATGGAAGAATTCCATGGCCAGCCGCGTGCGGTGCGCGTTGTCGTCCTCGAAAATCAGGTAGGTACGGTCCTTTTCCAGCTCGTAGTCGCGCTCGGCAATGATCTCCACCTTGAATCCCTTTTCCCGCATGTCGCTTTTGAACACTGCCGGATCATTTTCCTCGAAATGATTGAACTGGATTCGTTCGGGGTATTCCATGAGCACCTGGTACAAACCGGACGGAACGCCCATGTTCTCGGCCTCCGAGAACTTGTCGCGAATGAAGTGCACGCGCTGCAACAGGGTCAGCAGTTCCGTGCCTTCGTATTGCTTGCCGTTCTGGGTTTCGAGCTTGAGGTCGCTGCCCGCCTTTTCCAGCAGGAATGCGTGCAGTTCGTCCTCGTCCTTGATGAATCGTTCGAACTTGCCCTTGTGCGCCCGGAACAGGGGAGGCTGGGCAATATACAAATGACCGCGGTCAATGACGTCGGGATACTGGCGGAAGAAGAATGTCAGCAACAGGGTCCGGATGTGCGATCCGTCCACGTCTGCGTCAGTCATGATCACGATCTTGTGATAGCGCAGCTTGTCGTAATCCTTTTCATCCTCTTCCTTGCCGATGCCGATGCCGAAGGCCGTGATCATGGCACGGACTTCCTTGTTGGCCAGCATCTTGTCGAAACGGGTCTTTTCCACGTTCAGGATCTTGCCTCGCAGGGGCAAAATGGCCTGATGCTTGGGATCGCGTCCCTGCTTTGCGGAACCGCCTGCGGAGTCACCCTCAACAATGAAGATTTCGGAATCCTCGGGGTTCTTGGACTGGCAGTCGGCCAGCTTGCCGGGCAGGGAGTTGTCGGAAAGGGCGCCCTTGCGTCGCACCAGGTCGCGCGCCTTGCGGGCAGCCTCGCGGGCCCGGGCAGCGTCCACCACCTTCTCGATGATCATCCGCGATTCCTTGGGATTCTCTTCGAAGAAGGTGCACAGCTTTTCATACACGAGACCCGCCACAAGTCCCGCAGCCTCGGAGTTGCCGAGTTTGGTCTTGGTCTGGCCCTCGAACTGCGGATCGGGCAGCTTGATGGAAATGACCGCGGTCATGCCTTCGCGCACGTCGTCACCAGTCAGGCGCTTGACCAGCTTCTTGGGCAGGTCCGCGGACTGGATGTAGCCGTTGATGGCGCGCGTAAGCGCGGTCTTGAACCCGGCCAGGTGTGTGCCGCCTTCAATGGTGCGGATATTGTTGGCGAATGTGTACAGATTTTCCTTGTAGGCCGAGCAATACTGAATGGCGAATTCCACCATGATGCTTTCGGCTTCGCCCTCACCGTAGATGATGTCGCCGATGGTGGTCACGCCGGTGTTGATGTGCTCGACATACTGGCGGATGCCGCCGTCGAAACGAAAGGTCTCCACATCGCCGCTGCGCTCGTCCTTGAATTCGATTTCAAGGCCGGAGTTCAGGTAGGCCAGCTCCTTGAACCGTTTCTTGAGCGTATCGAAATCGAACTGATTGACCTCGAAAATTTCCTCATCCGGACGAAAACGCTGCGTGGTTCCCGTGGAATCGGACGGACCGATCTCCTCCAGCTCGGTGACCGGAACCCCGCGTTCGAACTTCATGCGATAGGTCTTGCCGTTGCGCTTGACCGTGGATTCCATGAATTCGGACAACGCGTTGACGCAGGAAACACCCACGCCGTGCAATCCGCCGGAAACCTTGTAGGAATCGTTGTCGAACTTGCCGCCCGCGTGCAACATGGTCATGACCACCTGAAGCGCGGGAACGCCTTCCTTGGGGTGGATGTCCACGGGAACACCGCGGCCGTTGTCCGAAACCGTGCACGAGTTGTCCATGTGCAGGGTAACCTTGATCTTGTCGCAATGACCGGCCATGGCCTCGTCTATGGAGTTGTCGATGACCTCGTAGACGAGATGATGCAGCCCACGGATGTCCGTGGAGCCGATGTACATTGCCGGACGCTTGCGGACAGCCGCAAGGCCCTCGAGAATCGTGATGCTCTCGGCTGTGTACTGTGAACTCATTTAAGCGTTATCCTCGGTGTAGTAGGTCTCTTCCTGAATCATCATGGGCATGACAATGACCTTGTAGTCCGGGTCGTCTTCACCGCTGATGCCGCAGGGCGCTTCGCCGCCGGTCAGGGTGAAGGTCACGGACTCGGAATTGAAGTGATTCAGGATGTCGATCAGGTTCTTGGTGGGAAAGGCGATGCGTTCCAGATCGCCGGAATAGGTAGCGCCGATGGACTCGCGCGCAGCACCCGTATCCTGTCCCTGCGAATGAACGGTCACTTCGCCTTCGCCAAAGGTGAAATACGCGCAACGGTTGGAGTCCGTGTTGAACAGGGAAACGCGGCCCAGCGCGTCCACCAGCTCGGCACGGTTGACCTGCAGCTTGGACACGTCGTCGTCGTTCAGCTTTGCCAGGAAGTTGTAATAATTGGGATACTGGTAATAGGAAAGCGGCAGGGTGAAGGTCTCGGACTTGTCGCCCGTGCGGAAGAAAAGCCGCTTTTCGCTGATGGCCATTTCGATTTCATCGGCGGTCAGCCATTTCTTGAGCTCGGCCAGATATTTTTTCTGGATGAGCACGCCTTCGGCCGGAAGCAGGTCGGCAATGTCGTCGTTCACGAAGTTGAACATGGCGAACTGATGGCCGTTCAGGCCGCAGACCTCGATGGAGCGCGTACCGTTTTCCTCGCGGGGAATCATGTACAGGCAGGCGATGGCTTCCATGGAATCTTCATCGGAAATGCAGAACGATATCTTTTCGATGATCTCGTGCAGGAAATCACCGGACCAGAATACGGTTCCGTTTTCCGGGAATTGCGAAAATTTCTGGAACCATTCGGGATCGTTCACCGGAAAGGTGTATTTCCTGGCTTTCTGTTCCATGAGGAGATTCTGGTTCTCGCCGTCGGTCTTGATGACCAGCTCGCCCTGATCCGAGCGCAACTGGCGCACCAAATCATAGAAAGCGCGGCCCTGCACTCCGGCGAGACCCTCGTCCGTGACCTCGGCCTGATAGGAACCCATGAATTCCAGATTGGAATCCGTGGACATGATGTTCAGGGTTCCGTTCTCCGCCTTGAGCCAGATGGTGCGCAGGAAGGCGGCCCCGGTTTTGGCAGGAATGATGTTGGCCGATTTCTGAAGGCCTTCAATGATACCATCCCTGTTCACTTTCAAAAACATAATAAAATCTCCTTTTAGTGAAGATTAATAATCTCTGTAGCTTTGTAGCTAACCTAGATATCAATTTGAAATAAAAGAAAAAAATTGGAACACCATATGTCCGTCTTTTGGAACAGGATGTTCAAGGGGCAAGGGATTTCCATTATGAACCCGACATGCGACATTTTTTCTTCAACGTTTTCAACATCTGTTTCAAATCGTTATCATCTACCTGTAATTGTTTTACTTTTTTCACAGAATACAAGACCGTGCTGTGGTCTTTTCCTCCGAAGGTGCGGCCAAGGGCCGGATAGGAAACATTGAGCATTTCGCGGCACAGGAACATGGCTACCTGCCGGGCCTGGGCAATGTGCTGGTGACGTTTGACGCCCACAAGATCTTTGTAGTTGACGTTGAAGTGCTCGCAGACCACCTGCATTATTCTCTTGGGCGTCAGGTCGTCCGTGTTCTTTTCTTCAGTGTTGTTCAGGATATGGTCGAAATCCTTTTGCGATATATCCTTGTGCACCAGTTCGCGGTAGGCGAACAGCTTGAGCAGTACGCCCTGCAGATAGCGGAAATCGGAAAACCGCTGGGCAAGGGTCAGAATCTGTTCCTTGGTCAGGGGCAGTTTCTTGAAGCGGCACTGCTGCTGGATATAGCCCACGCGGATTTCAAGGTCCGGCTCCTTGAGCGTGACGATAAGCCCCCAGCCCAGCCGGGATTGCAGGTCCGCGTCCAGAAAGTCGTAGGCACTGATCTTGTCGCGGCAGGTGAAGACCATCTGTTTCTTGTTGTCATAGAAGTGGTTGAATATGTTGACAACTTCGTGCTGCATACTCGGATATTGGCGGATCTGCTGAAAATCGTCGATGAACAGGTAATCGAAATCGAACACGTGGTGCCGCGCCCGGAAGGAATCGCCGTTGAATTTGACCGCATAGAGATTGTTCAACTGGTCCATGGACCCGAGGAATATCTTGGAACAGTCGTGCTGTTTGCTGATTTCGTTGGCAACGGCCTTCATCAGGTGTGTTTTTCCGGACCCGTTGGGACCGCAGATGATGAAGGGGTTGAACAGCGAACCGGATTGCTTGGCCACTTCTCGTGCCGACGCCAGGGGAAAATAGTTTTTCTTGTTGATCAGAAAGGTGTCGAACGTGAATTGGCGGTCAAAGGGAAAATCGATGCGTTTGGTCATGGAAACGGCGGGCATGCCCTGACCGCCCGTCTGGCTGCCGCCATTGGTGTCGTAGCTGACCGAATAGCCGTTGCCCAGGAAGAGGTTGAGCTGGGACTCGAATGCGCTCTGCACGGATTTTTCGAACCAGGAAGCAAAGAACAGATGCGGAAACAGTACCACGAGCTGATGATCCTCTTCCGAGAAATCCAGTTGCAGCGGGTCATACCAGCGCTTGAGCTCGTCGTTGGAATAGCTTTGCTTGAGGTGTTTTCGAAAGGCTTGTTTCACGTCGATAGCGTCTTTTTGGATGTCTGTTTTCAACTACATGATATATATGAATAAAAAAAATCAGTTTCAGAACTTTTTAAACACCATCCCGCAGATGCGGTTTTATAGCCTAAAATCGTCGTAAAGCCAAGTCTTCATGCCGAAAGCGCGAGGAAAATGATTTGCCTTGCGTGGAAAATTCGGCCATTATTCTCCGGCTGTTTCCACAAGTATGGAAAACAGTGAAGAAGCGTGTTTTTTTTTGGAGGATTTCATGCCCGTGCATCAGGTGAACAAGACGATCGGCGAGATCAACGAGCGCATCCGCAAAGGCAAGGCCGTGGTGGTCAATGCCGAGGAAATGGCGCGCATCGTCAACAAGGAAGGCAAGGTCAAGGCGGCCCGCGAAGTGGACGTTGTGACCACGGGGACGTTTTCCCCCATGTGTTCTTCCGGACTGCTTTTCAACATCGGCCAGCAGCCGCCGGTGATGAAGGTTTCCCGAATGTGGATGAACAATGTTCCCTGCCATGCCGGCCTTGCCGCGGTGGACTGTTATCTTGGCGCCACCGAGCCGAGCGAGGACGATCCCCTGAACAAGGTGCATCCGGGCCGTTTCCGCTATGGCGGAAGCCACGTGATTGAGGATCTGCTGCGCGGCCGCGCCGTGCATCTGCGCGCACAGGCCTACGGTTCGGACTGTTACCCGCGTCGCGAGCTGGACAAGGACGTGACCCTTGCGGACCTGCCCAACGCCTGGCTGTTCAACCCGCGCAACTGCTACCAGAATTACAATGCGGCCGTGAACCTGACCAGCCGCACAATCTATACCTACATGGGGCCGCTCAAGCCCAACAGCCGCAACGTGAACTACGCCACGGCCGGCCAGCTTTCGCCCCTGTTCAACGACCCCTATCTGCAGACCATCGGTCTGGGAACCAAGATATTCATGGGTGGCGGCATCGGGTATGTTCTCGGTTCCGGCACCCAGCACGTGGCCAAGCCCCCGCGCAACGAACGGGGCATCCCCACCAGCCCGGCCGGAACCCTCATGCTCAAGGGCGACCTCAAGCAGATGAAGCCGCGCTATGTGCGCGCCGTCAGCATCGTGGGCTACGGCTGCTCGCTGTCCATGGGCGTGGGTATTCCCATTCCCGTGCTCAACGAGGAAATGGCCTGGTTCACCGGCGTTTCCGATGCGGACATCCAGATGCCCATCAAGGATTACGGCTATGATTATCCCAACGGCCTGCCGCGCGTTTTGGGCCATGTGACCATGGAGGAACTCAAGTCCGGCGAGATTGAGCTGAACGGCAAGTCCACGCCCACGGTTCCGGTGACCAGTTATTCCATGTCGCTGGAAATCGCGGATGAACTCAAGAAATGGATCGAGGACGGCAAATTCCTGCTTACGGAGAAACAGGAAGACATCGTCAGCCTGTAATATCCCTCATACAACCATTGCAAAGGCGTCCCGGTTCACCGGGGCGTCTTTTTTTATGCTCTTGTAAAATTGTGGCATACTATAGTAACTTGTTACCATTCAAGTGAGTGGAAGAATGGGAGAATTCGACGTCGTCATCATCGGTGCGGGGCCTGCGGGTTCCGTGGCGGCCCATGTTCTGGCCGGTTCCGGCCGCAGGGTTGCTGTCGCGGACAGGGCCGTGTTTCCGCGCAGCAAGCTGTGCGGCGGGCTGCTGACATGGAAAAGCGTGCGCCTTCTGGAAACCACCTGCGGTCTTGATCTGGAACGCCTGCGTGCCGAAAAAGCGGTCCACCACCAGTCCTCAGCCTATTTCGTTTACGGGTCCGGTTCCCTTGTTGCCAGGGGACAGTTGCCGTTTCCCTTTCATTTTTCCGACAGGAGCATTCTGGACCGCTGCCTGCTGGATGTTGCCCGGCAATCCGGGGCGCAGGTTTTCGAGGGCTGCCGGGCCGTTGACTGCGAGCCCAACGCCGGAACCGTGATCTGCGCGGACGGAACCGTGCTGCGCGGAAAATTCATAATCGGCGCGGACGGGGTCAACAGTGTGGTGCGCCGCCACATGCCGTTTTTCGGCCATATGCGCGGCATGTGGCGTTCGTATTTGGCTCCGGCCATGGAGGCGCGTATTCCTGCGGATCGATTCCCGCGCAGGGTCATCGATCCGGAATTGCATGTGGGGCGGATACGGGACGGATATGGCTGGGTTTTTCCGGGCAACGACCATGTGCTGGCGGGCATCTGCGGACTCAGGCGCAGCAACGGGAATTTTACGAGCCTGTTCCGGGACTTCATTCGCGATCTGGGCGTTGCCGATCCTGAAAGCGTGCATCCGGGTGCGTATCCATTGCCGTATGGTAATTATTGCATGAATCCCTGCCACGGGCGGGCCATGTTGGCCGGGGACGCCGGGGGATTCGTGGAGCCGTTTTTGGGCGAGGGCATTTTTTTTGCCATGGCCACCGGCTATTGCGCGGCCCGGGCCATCGCGGATAACGGGGACGACCCGGTGCAGGCTGCGGCCGCCTATCAGGATATGCTCAACAGGCAGATATTGCCGGAGATACGCGGCTCTGACCGTTTGCGCTGTTTTTTGTTCCACTCCATAGCCGCAATGGGAACGGGGTGGCTTTCGTTGTTCATGCGCATTTTCGGTTCCCGACTGGCCCAGACCGTGCACGGCATGCGTTCCTATGCCTGGACCCGGGCCAAACAGTGGGATTTTCTGGGCTGATTTCCGTTTTCCGTTCGGCTGGCCTTTTGTCTCCGGTTTCCGTATCGTGCCCGCAGGGCGGCGATTCCCGCCCGGAGCCCGATTATTGCGCATACTTCTCATCGACAACAACGACAGTTTTACCCGCAATCTTGAGCATCTGCTGGTCCGTGCGGTTCGGCAGGCCTGCGCTGACGTGCGCGTGGACGTGCTCGGCCATTCGTCCATGCCCCGCAAATTCGATTCGTGGGACATGATCGTCATTTCCCCGGGACCGGGTGCGCCCCGTGATTACGCGGGATACGGCGCGGTCATGGATTCCGGGCTGCCCGTGCTGGGCGTGTGCCTGGGCATGCAGATCATCAACGTCCATTTCGGCGGCAGCGTGGACCGGCTGGCGGATTGCGTGCACGGCAAGACCGATACCATCCGTTATAATGACCGGACCATGAGCGTGGCCCGCTATCATTCCCTGTACTGCTCCACAGTGGGAAAGGGACTGCGCGTTGCGGCCGCCAACGATGCGGGCGTTCCCATGATCGTTGCCCATGAATCGCGACCGGTCATGGGTATGCAGTTCCACCCGGAATCCTTTCTGACCGAACACGGAGAATATTTCATCCATGATGCCCTGCAACGAATCGTTCGTTCTTGAGCCGGGCCGCATCCCGGACCTTGAAGCGTGGCTGGTGCGCAATGGCGCGGACGCGTTTTTGTCCTCGCCCGGGTTTGCCGGGGAAACGCGCTGCCTTTGCGGTCTGGAACCGCTGGATGAATTGGTGGTGCGCGAGGATACCGCGCGTGAGCAACTCAAGGGTTTCGCGTTTTCCGGTCCGGGGCCGTGCCTCGGTTTTCTGAGCTACGACTACGGCATGCTGCTGCGCGGCATTGGAACGCAAAAGCAATCCGGTTTTCCCCTCGGCCATCTCAGGAAATACGCGCTGCTGGTGGAGCATGACTGTGTGAGCGGAGCCGTGAGCGTATCCGGCCGGGACAGCGAACAGGTTCGGCGCACGGCCCGCATTTTGTCTGAACCGGGTCCGCAGCGCCACCCCGGATTCTTTCCCGATCTGGGGCAGCCTGTCGCGTCCATGGACAGGCCATCCTATGAGCATGGCGTGCGCGGGACGCTGGAGCGCATCCGGCAGGGCTGGACGTATCAGCTCAACCTGTCCACGCGGCTGGGCTGGGCCTGCGATTGTGCGGCCCATGACCCGGCTGAACTGTTTTTGGCCCTGCACGCGAGCCACGGCGCGCCTTTTTACGCCCATTTTTCCAGTGGGCAATACCGCATTCTGTCCACATCGCCGGAACTGTTTGTGCGCGTGCGCAATGGTCGGGTGCTTTCCCGTCCCATCAAGGGAACATTGGCCGTGCCTGGCGAGCGCGTGTATTCCGTGGCTGACGTGGACCCCGAATTGGTGCGTGCGCTGACCGAATCCGAAAAGGAGTGCGCGGAGTTGTCCATGATCGTGGACCTGATGCGCAACGACATCAGCGCCAATTGCGAATACGGGTCCGTGCGTGTGGAAAACCACAGGTCCGTGTTCGTGGTGGACAATTTGCTGCAGATGCATGCGGACGTGCGCGGCACCCTGTGCGCGGGCAGGGACTGTCTTGACCTGTTTCTGGATGCGTTTCCGGGCGGTTCCGTGACCGGGTGTCCCAAGGCCAGCTCCATGCGCATCATCGACGAGCTGGAGCCGCACGCGCGCGGCATGTTCTGCGGCAGTCTGGTGATCATCGAGGACGAGCGCACCATGGATTCGTCCATTGCCATCCGCACGGCCGTGGCCGATACAAAGGGCGGCACTCTGGATTATTGGGCCGGGAGCGGAATTGTAATTGATTCATGTCCGGCCCGCGAATACCGTGAAACCATGGCCAAGGCAGCCAAGTTTTTTGGTGCTGCAGCAAAGCGAGGGTCTGCATGACGCATTTTTACAACAACCGCTACGCCAAGGGCGGTGTGCCTCTGGAAACATATTCGCCCGCGTTCCGGTTCGGGACCGGATTTTTCGAAACCCTGCTCTACAACGGGAAACGGCTCATGCATTGCGACCGCCACGTGGGCCGCATTCATGCCAGCCTCGATCATTTCTGCATCCCCTATGAGTCGGTACCCTTTGAAGAGGTCTGCTTCCTGTTGTTGGAAAAAAACGGGCTCACGGGCAGTCCGGCGCGGGTGAACATCTTTTATCCCGTGGCCGGGGAAGTCACCCGTCCGGTGGTCACTGCCGCGGCCTACACCCCGGACCCGGAGCGCACCTACCGGCTGAACGTCTGCCCGGATCGGCATGTTTCCACACTGAACGTGCACAAGACCATGGCCTACATGTTTTTCAATCAGGCCCACGCGCAGGCCGTTGCCCAGGGTTTCGACGACGCATTGCTGCTGGATTTTTCCGACGAGGTGCTGGAAACCACGACCGCCTCGCTGCTGTTTTCCAAGGACGGTCAGCTGTATGAAACCGACACGCCCTACAAACTGCCGTCGCTGGCTTTGGAGATCGCGCGCGAGCATCTGGACATCGAGCCGAGGCCCGTTGCCCTGGCCGAGCTTTCGGTCATGGATCACGCCTATGCGCTCAATTCATTGGTGGGCATGCGTCCGGTTCGGCGCATCGGGCACGTGGAATATGCTCTGGACGAGCAAAGCTGTGGCGGGGTAACGGCTGCGGTGTGCGGCCGCACGGGCGGGTGAGCCGGGTTCAGCCCCTGCGCTCGGCAGATCGTGCAAGGAATCTATCCGACCGTTTTTCAAGCTCGCTCAGATACGCGCTGGTTTCCGGGTCGCCCTCGGCCGGGGACCATGGTGCGAAATCCTTGTCCGAGGCCTGTTCATAGGGGCCGTTCTTGGTTTCGAAGACCACGGAATCCGGCTCCAGCACCATGAGCGAATGCCAGACTCCGGGTTCAATATCTACCCCGAACACCGTTGATCCCGCACGCATGTCCAATACCTGCGTGATGGTTCCCTGATCATCAAATGATATGTAGCGCACCGCGCCCGTGAGCATGACGAAAGTTTCGGCCTTGGGCGGATGCTGGTGCCGGTGCGGCCGCAGGTACGAGCCGGGCTGCATGGCGTTGAGCATGCGTTGCAGGGGCGCGTTGTCCGGTCCGTGCAGCCGCTGGATGATGCGTTTGCGCGGGCTTTTGCGCGAGAGCCGCACCACGTTTTCCAGCATGTCCCGGTCCAGCGGGGTGCTCGGTGATTCGGGCGCGTGCAGTGCTGCGGGAATGGAATTGGACATGATGTTTTCCTAGAGGTTGCGTTTGCAGGCCAGAGGCATGCGCCAGCCCGTGCCGAATGAACGGGGCGTCAGCTTGATGCCGGGCGCGGCCTGCCTGCGCTTGAACTCCGCCATGCTCACCAGCCGCAGCACGTGCAGCACGGTCTGTTCGTCAAAACCGAGGGCTGTTATTTCTTCGGCATCCTTGTGCTTTTCGATGTGCAGTTCAAGGATGGCGTCCAGAATTTCATAGGGCGGCAGGGAATCCTCGTCTTTCTGGTCCGGCCGAAGTTCCGCGGACGGCGGCTTGGTGATGACGGCCTCGGGTATGCGCTGTCCGAGGGTGGCGTTGATCCAGCGGCACAGGGAAAAGACCAGCACTTTGGGCACGTCCGAAATGACCGCGAACCCGCCGGACATGTCGCCGTAGATGGTGCAGTAGCCCACGGCCAGCTCGCTCTTGTTGCCGGTGGTCAGCAGCAGGGATCGGTATTTGTTGGAAAGGGCCATGAGCAGGTTGCCCCGGATGCGCGACTGGATGTTTTCCTCGGTGGTGTCCGGCTCCATGCCCGCGAACGGTTGGGCCAGTGCCTGCGTGAAGCTGTCCATGATGGGTTCGATGGGCAGGGTCAGGGTTTTGATGCCCAGGTTTTCGGCCAGCGCAATGGAATCGTCGATGCTGCCCTGGCTGGAATAGGGCGAGGGCATGAGCACGCCGGTGACGTTTTCCGCACCCAGCGCCTCCGCGGCCACGGCAGCGGTCAGCCCGGAATCGATGCCCCCGGAAAGGCCCAGCAGCACCGTGGAAAATCCGCTCTTGGTCACATAGTCGCCCACACCCATGACCAGCGCGCGCCATGTTTCGGCCTCGCGGGAAAAATCGTCGTCGGCCACGGCGTTGGGCGCGGTCTCGAAAACCTCCGTCACCAACACGGATTCATCGAATCCGCGTGCCCGGGCCACAAGTTCGCCGCGAGCGTCGAATATGCAGGAACGCCCGTCGAACATCAGATCGTCGTTGCCGCCGGTCTGGTTCACGTAGACGAGCGGGACACCGTATTTTTCGGCGATGGCCCCCAGCATGTTCTGGCGCAGTTGCTGCTTGCCCAGCGAAAAGGGCGAGGCCGAAAGATTGAGGATCAGGTCCGGGCTGTGCGCGGCCGCCTGTTCCAGCGGGTCGGTATGGTAGGGCCGCGTTTCCCAGAAATCCTTGTCGTTCCATGCGTCTTCGCAGATGGTCACGGCCATTTTCCGGCCCATGAATTCCAGAATGTTGGCGCTGCCGGATTCGGACTTGGGCGCGGGTTCGAAATAGCGCGCCTCGTCAAATACGTCATAGGTGGGCAGCAGGCTCTTGTGGAAGCTGCGCTCAATGGTGCCGTCCCTCAGCCACAGGGCCGCGTTATACACGGGTTTGCCCGTGTCCGAATGGTTGGCCAGCACCGAACCCATGAGCAGGGGCGGCAGGTCCGCAAGCTGTCCGGCCAGTTGCTCAGCGGCCAGTTCGGCCTTGCGCACGAACCCGGCATAGAGCAGCAGGTCGCGGGGCGGATACCCGATCAGGGCCAGTTCCGGGGCAATGCTGAAATCCGCGCCCTGAGCCGCGGCCTTTTTCGCGGCGTCCAGAATTCTGGCGCAGTTGCCTTCCAGATCGCCCACCACCGGATTGATTTGCAGTATGCCGATTTTCATGTGGTTGTAGTATCCTCTATCCTCGGGCAGGGCAATACGGCGGGTTTGTGATTTCCTGACCCGCCGCCATTGGCCCCGGCGTTTTTCCCGGCCCCGTTCCGTACCGTTTCAGGGGGTTGGGATTCGTTGCACTTGGGTGTATACCGGGTGCGTCGGCCACAACCAACAAGGATCTTTTTCCATGCGTTCGCTTGCCTTTGCCCACCCTGAACCCCAACGCCCGCGTTCCCGGATCTGGCCCGTGTTCATTCCCTTTGCGGGCTGTCCGGGCCGGTGTGTTTTCTGTGCCCAGCATATCCAGACCGGTTGTGCGCAGACAGGGCTGGACAGAGTTCTGGAGACTGTGGAGGCCGACCTCACGCGAGCGCACGAGTTGGGGCGCGGTCCTTATGAACTGGCCTTTTTCGGGGGCACGTTCACGGCCCTTCCCGAGGGATATCCCGAGCGTTTCCTTGCGCTGTCCGATACGTTTCGGAAGCTTGGATTGATAACAAAAACGAGATGTTCCACGCGACCTGATAGGGTGACGATTCCCATGCTCAAGGAGCTTGGCGCACGCGGGCTGCACATGGTGGAGCTGGGGGTGCAGAGCTTTGACACCACGGCGCTGGACGTGTCCGGCCGGGGGTATACCGCGGATCAGGTGCACCGTGCCTGCGATGCCGTGCGCGCTGCCGGGATGGAGCTCGGCATCCAGCTCATGCCCGGCCTGCCCGGCGACCATGATGATGTTTTCCGGCAGGACGTGCGCGAAACCTGCGCCATCGGACCGGACAATACGCGGCTGTATCCCTGTCTTGTATTGCGGGGGACCGAACTGGAACAGTGGTGGCGCGAGGGCCGTTATGCGCCGTGGGATCTTGAGCGCACCCGCATTGAACTGACCTGTGGCGTTGGCGAGCTGTGGGCGGCCGGTGTTCCGGTCATCCGCATGGGCGTTGCGCCCGAGGAAAAACTGCAGCCAGAAATCGTGGCTGGACCATGGCATCCGGCCCTTGGCCAGTCCGTGCGCGCCCGGGTGCTTCTGGAACATGTAAAGGCACGCATTGCCGAGCTTGGCCGCGCTCCGCGTCGGCTGGAGGTTCCCTTCCGGCACAGCGGCGAGATATTCGGCCACGCCCGCGAGCTGGTGGACGAATACGCCCGCATCGGGCTGGACCGCGAATCCATTCGCATGGTGGACAGGAAGCGGTTTTCCCTTTGCTGATGGTTGTGTTGCCGTCCCTTTTCCCGGTCCGTAATTTGGGATAGGCTCATTGGTCATGCGTATTTTCAAAAATTCCGTGCGCCGGAAAGTGCGCTTGGCGATCATTGTTTTTGCCGCACTGAGTGCGGCCATTGTGTTGTGGCTGGTCATGCGGCCCGCAACCCGCGAAATCGCCACCGTGGATTGGACCGGCACAAACGGCGTGGTGGAGATTTTCGACGGCGACCGCTTGGCGCGGCGCTATATGGGGATTGATGAATTGAGCACGCTCAGGCGCGTGAAAAACGGCATGGAGCAGGTCTGCCGTGCCGGGCGCGGATATCTGGACGCCAATCTGAATTTCATGGTGGACCCCGACGAAAAAAAAGTTTACTTCGAAATCAGCGAATTCACGAACTATATCTTCTTTGAACAACCTGACATTACGGATCAGTAAGGAATGCCGGAACTTACGCGCGCTCGACGCGCCTTGACCATGACCCCCGAGCAGCCCGCGATCGATGACGCAGCCATCATCTCGGACAAGGGGGTAATCGTTTCTGTCGGCCGATATCGGGATCTGGCCCCGGATTTTTCCGGGTCGGTCAGCGATCTCGGCCATGTCACCGTTGTTCCCGGACTGATCAATGCCCATTGCCATCTGGAGCTTTCCCACCTGCGCGGCGCCACTGTTGCCGGGCAGGGGTTCATGGTCTGGGTGGAGGATTTGCTCAAACAGCCCATATTCGATCTCCCCGAAGACGCGCTGGCAAAGGCCAGCCGGGAGCTCAAGCGAACCGGGACCGTGATGGTCGCGGACATCGCGACCCGTTTCCCGCAGCGAATGGCCGGATTTCTTGAAGAATCCGGCTTTTTTTTCGTGGTTTTCACCGAGGCCATCGGCGAAGCCGTGCCCGAGCACGGGTTTGTTCCCGCCGGAGAATATGAACTGGGGTGCGGGTCCGTGGCCGGGCACAGCCTGTACACCACGCATGTGGACGTGTTGCGCGCGGCCAAGGCCGAATCTTCGCGTCTCGGCTGCCCGTTTTCCCTGCATCTGGCCGAGCACGACGACGAGGTGGCCATCATGGCGGGCGAACCATCGGAATTTCTGGATCTGTTGCAGGGGCGCGGCCGGTTGCTGGATTTCGAGCCGCCGCGCACGGCCCCGGTGCAGCAGGCACAAGCTCTCGGTTTGCTGGACGAAAGCACGCTCTGCGTGCATTGCGTCAAGGTCTCAAATGCGGACATCGAAACCATCCGCGAATCCCGCGCGTCCGTGTGCCTGTGCCCGCGCTCCAACGAGTTCATCGGCGTGGGGCGCGCACCGTGGGAAGACATTCGAGGCGTGGGCATCAACTGTTGCCTTGGCACGGATTCATTGGCTTCCAACCATGATCTCAACCTCTGGAACGAGGCCGCCTATTTCAAGGAGCGGTACCGGGGTTCGATTTCGCTGGCCGAGGTGCTGGCCATGATGACCGCGAATCCGGCGCGCGCCCTGGGCGTGGCGCACAGGCTGGGAACGCTGGAGCCGGGCCGGGCCGCTGCCTGGACCACCGTGCCCGAGGCGTTTTTGCAGATGTTCGAGGAATAGTTTTTTGCGGGGGAAGGGGAGAGGGAAACCTTTTGAAAAAGGTTCTCCCTCTCCCCTTCCCCCGGACCCCATCCCCTCACCCTTCCAAAACTTTTTGGGTTGGGGGAAGTTGGGAAAAGAAGAGAAAAAGGATCAAAGAAAAGCGTGGCTTGTTGTGTGAGTTGGAAAGGCTTTTCATCGAAAAAACAACGTTGAATCGTCCGTAGCCGACCAGTGAACGACAACCCCAACCCATGAAGCGCCGCAGGCGCTGCAACGATACAAAGTTTTGGAGGTTCTCAGGAACCTTTTTCAAAAGGTTCCTGGGCCGCCGGAGGCAAAGCAAAGATGAAGTGGTTGCACAAAGATCTGCTGGACGTGAGCCAGCTGTCCCGTTCCGAGGCCATGTCCCTGTTCGACACGGCCGCGCATTTTCAGGAAATCAACACCCGCCCCGTGAAGAAGGTGCCGACCCTCAAGGGCCGCAGCGTGGTGCTCTTTTTCGCGGAGCCGAGCACGCGCACCAAGACCAGCTTCGACGTGGCGGCCAAGCGGCTGTCCGCGGATTCCTTTTCGCTGGCCAAGAGTTCGTCCAGCCTGACCAAGGGCGAGACCCTCAAGGACACGGTGCTGACCCTGCAGGCCATGGCCCCGGACTGCATCGTCATGCGTCACTGGTGCAGCGGCGCGGCCAAGTTCATTGCCGACCGGCTGGATTGTGCCGTGATCAACGCGGGCGACGGCCGCCATGCGCACCCCACGCAGGCGCTTCTGGACGGGTTCACCATGTTTCAGGAATGGGGCGACCTCGCGGGCAAGACCATCCTCATTCTCGGCGACATCAAGCACTCCCGCGTGGCGCGGTCCAACGTGATCCTGCTCAACAAGCTCGGGGCCACGGTGCGCATGTGCGCGCCGCGCACCCTGCTGCCGTCCACGGTGCGCTCATGGCCCGTGGAGGTCTATTCGGATCTCAATGAAGCCGTGAAGGGCGTGAATGGGATCATGTGTCTGCGGTTGCAGCTGGAGCGGCAAAAGGACGGGCTGCTGCCCGACCTGCGCGAGTACGCCTGTACCTACGGGCTGGGACCCAAACACGTGGAGCTGGCCGACAAGGACGTGCGCATCATGCATCCCGGTCCCATGAACCGTGGCGTGGAAATCAATTCCGAGCTGGCCGACTGCGATCGGTCCCTTGTGCTGGATCAGGTGGCCAACGGCGTGGCCATGCGCATGGCGCTCCTGTTCCTGTACATGACCCGCAAGGGCGCGGAGGAATAGTTTTTTTGCGGGGGAAGGGGAGAGGGCAACCTTTTGGAAAAGGTTCTCCCTCTTCCCTCACCTTTCCAATAACAACCCCCACCCATGCAGTGCCGCAGGCGCTGCATCGATACAAAGTTTTGGAGGTTCTCAGGAACCTTTTTCAAAGGGTTCCTGAGCCACCGGAGGCAAAAAAATGGCAAAAAAGAAGTTCGACCTCATCATCAGGCGCGCGTTTCTCAAGGGACGCGAAGTGGACGTGTACGTTTCCAAGGGCGTCATCGCCGAGATCCGCGATACGCAGACCGAGTTTGACCCGGAAGGGGCCGAGGTGCAGGACGCCTTCGGCCTGACCATGATGCCGAGCATGATCGACGTGCACACGCATCTGCGCGAGCCGGGCTTCGAATACAAGGAAGACGTGGAATCCGGCCTGCGCGCCGCCGCATGGGGCGGATTCGGGGCCATCCTGTGCATGGCCAACACCAACCCGGTCAACGACACGGCCGCCACCACGGAACTCATGCTGGAAAAGGCCCGCCGCCATTGGCCGGACGGCCCGAGGCTGGTGCCCATCGGCGCGCTGACCAAGGAACTCAAGGGCGAAGAGCTGGCACCCATGGCCGAGCTGGTCCGGGCGGGCTGCGGCGCGTTCTCCAACGACGGCCTGCCCGTGAAGAACACGGACCTGTTCCGCAAGGCCATGGAATACGCCTCGGACTGGGGCAAGCCGGTCATCGACCATTGCGAGGACCCGTTCATGGCCGTTGGCTGCGGCGTGAACGAGGGCGAGGTCTCCGACCGTCTCGGGCTGCAGGGCCAGCCGGACATGGCCGAGGCATTGCAGGTCTCGCGGGACGTGCTCTTGGCCGAATATCTGGACATGCACATCCACCTTGCCCACATTTCCTGCCGCAAATCGCTGGACGTCATCCGTCAGGCCAAGGCGCGCGGGATCAGGGTCACGGCAGAGACCTGCCCGCACTACCTGATCCTGACCGAGGACTATCTGGAAGATCCGGCCACCCAGTACAGCACGCTGGCCAAGGTCAACCCGCCCCTGCGACCCGAGGCGGACCGGCTGGCCATGATCGAAGCGCTCGAGGACGGCACCATCGATTTTCTGGCCACGGACCACGCCCCGCACGCGGCCCACGAAAAGGAAGTGGAGTTCGACATTGCCCCCTGCGGCATTTCCGGGCTGGACACGGCCTTTGCCACCACATGGGGATTGGTGCGCGACGGCGTGATCAGCGAGGAGACCTTCAACCGCGCCTGGGTCACCGGCCCGGCCGAAACCTTCGAGCTGCCCTGCAACCGATTCGAGATCGGCGACCCCGCGGACTTTTTCCTGTTCGATCCGGAAGAGGAGTGGGAGGTCTGCGCCGCCACCATGCAATCCAAGGGCAAGAACACGCCGCTGGCCGGTTCCGTGCTCAAGGGCCGGGTGAAAACTCATTTCCTTCACGGCAAAAAGATTGTATAAGCAACGCGTGACGATTGACGGGTCCGCTCTGTTTTCGGGCGGGCCCCTGACAGTTTGAACAACAAGAATTCCAAGGAATATCATGAGTCAGCCTTTCAAAGATGCCATCGGTTTCTGCAAGACCATCATGCGTAACGGCTTTGACGCCTACGTCATCAACGCCCGTCTTCAGGAACTGACCCTGGCGGAATCGGGCAGCGAGCAGGAAATCGACATCTGCACCGAGGCCGGACTTTCCGAACTCCAGAAGCTGTTCCCCAGCATTCAGGACTCCGCGGACAAGGGCATTGTCGGTTCCCTGTCCGAAGGCGGTGTGACCTTCTATTTCTACGTTGCGGACGTGGAGCTGAGTTCCTACACGGAAGAGAGCGTTTCACGCATGACGCCCCGGCTGCTCAAGCGGCTGGAAGAGCGCGGCGACATTCCGCTTTCCTCGGTCTGTCCCTACATCCCCAAGGCCAAGGACATGTACGCGGACTTTGCGGACCTGTCCGAAGGGGTTGTCCGCTTCAAGGGCATTGCCGACGAGGCCCTGAAAAAGGACTACTCGCTCGCGTTTCGTGCCCTGCGCTTTGCCGCCAACTACGGGCTGGAAATCGAGAGCAATTCGTGGATGAGCATCGTGCGCAATGCGCGCCGCGTGTTGGACTATGTGCCCATGCCCGACTTCATCGACGAATGGCGCAAGGTCGAGGCCGAGGCCATGTACAAGTTCGTGCAGCTGCTGTTCGATTCCATGCTGCTGCACGGGCTGGTGCCCGAGCTGGCCGCCCTGTCGCGGGTCAAGCAGATCAAGAACGAGGAAGAGGGCGAGGAAACCGTGCTTCAGCACACGCTGGACGTGATGCGCCATTATCCCGAGGAACTGCCCTACGACTGGTACGGCACCGTGGCCTGCATGTTCCACGACGTGGGCAAGCTCTACACCGCCGACTACTACGACGACACATGGCATTTCCTGCAACACCACCGCGTGGGCGCCAAGGTCACCCGCAAGATTCTCAAGCGGCTGAGCTTCATGCACGAGGACATCGACCTCATCTGCGAACTGGTGCAGAACCACATGCGTCCCCATTTCATGCTCACGGACAAGGGCATCCGCCGCCTCAAGGCGCTGGACGAGTATCCGCGCATCATGGAAATGGTGCGGGCGGACATCAAGGCCCGCAACGGCTCCTGGCGCGAGTTCAACCACAACCTCAAGATGGCCGAGCGCGCGGACATTCCCGAGGAAGCCATCGAACCGTTCATGAACGGCAACGAGATCATGCAGGCCACCGGACTCAAGCCCGGTCCCAAGGTGGGCATCATCCGCGATGAAATGCTCAAGGCCCAGATCGCCGGGGATGTGCTTACTTACGAAGACGCCGTGGCGTTCGCCAAGAAAGCCTCCAAGCGTATGTAGTTACGAGCGAAATGAAACGAGAAAGCCCGCCCCGGATTCCGGGGCGGGCTTTTTGTTTGTCCGGGAGTGAGATTGTTGGGGAGGAGGCTTTTTTTGCATCAACACAGGAATCAGGCCTTTGTCGGCAGCCTGAAGGGACATGTCCCTTGCCCGCCGGAGGCGTTCAGGCTCCGGCCTTGCGCACCTGTCCGAGGAACAGGGTACCGCCCACCACCAGCGCGGCCCCGGCATAGGTCCAGATGTCAGGCATGTCGCCGAACACCAGCGCCCCGAACAGCGCGGCCAGGGGTATTTCCACATAGCCGATGGCCGCGATCACGGCTGCCCGCTCCCGCTGGTAGGCCATGGTCATGAGGTGCTGCCCCATGTTCATGAGTATGCCCATGGCCAGCAGGTACAGAAATTCCGTGGGGGTTGGCATGGACCAGCTTGTGCTGTCCAACAGCGGGCCGAGCACGAGAACGGCCATGGTGGGGTAGGCGATGATGGTCAGCGGATGCTCGTGGCGGGAAAGAAAGCGCACCGTGACGATGGCTCCGGCCGAAAGAACGGCCGCGCACAGGGCGATGCCAACGGCGGCGGGGTCCAGCGGGGAGGCGTCATGAAATATGAATGAAGGCCGCGCCACCAGCACCACGCCGGCCAGAGCCGCGCCAATGCAGAACACGCCGCGGGTTCCGAGGGTTTCCTTGAGCAGGAATGCCGCCAGAATGGCCACGAAAATCGGATGCGCAAAGAATATGACCGTGGCGTCCGCAAGCGGCAGCAGTATGAACGCGGAAAACATGCAGAACAACGCCCCGAATCCGAGCAGCCCGCGCAGGGCCAGATACAGGCGTTTGGTGCCGAAAATGGAATGCCCGGTGCCGCGCAGCAGGAAGAAGCAATAGAAAAAACCGATCAGCGAACGGGTGAACAGTATTTCCATGGGCGGCAATCCCATCCCGGCCAGTTTGATGAACAGCGTCCCGGTGCTGAAGCAGACAGCAGCAGCAAGCATGAGGCCTACCCCGGGCGAAAGAATCGGCATTGGTTTCCCCGTCTTTGGAATTGCAGGGTGCTTGGTGGTGTTTTTTCTATTTCATATGTGTTGCCGTTTGCCAAGTGTCGACCACGGATTATTGCACAAAGCCCAAGAAAAAGCGCTGTTTTTTTGTTTTTCGCATTGTTTCACCATGTGTTGAGAATGCTTTTCATATGAATGCTTTATTTTGATTATAAATTCATGTAATTCAACCTTGAATTGCATGTAGTCGCGAGGGGGCTGCACACATGCGCCGTTTGTGAGGGGACGGTGCAGACATCATGTTACAATAAGGGGAATTTGTTCATGTTTCGCAATCTCAAGATGCGTTGGAAGATTCTTTTGCCCATCTGCACGGCCGTTGTGCTCATTTTTGCCGTGTTCATGAGCATCACTCTGTACAAGGTTCGGGAAACATCCCGGCAGGATGCCGAAGCCCTTGGCCGGGAAATGGCCGAAAGCCTGGGCATGAAGGTGGCCCGGGACATCGACAGCGCCCTCGGCGTTGCCCAAACCCTTGCGGACGTGCTGGCCGGTGCCAAGGAAGCCCGCATGGTCAACCGCAAGAAAGTCATCGGCATCCTTCGCCACATCATCGAAGGGCATGAAGAGCTCTATGGACTTTGGACCACGTGGGAGCCGGACGCCTTTGACCGCATGGACAAATTCTATCGCAATTATGACAAGTTCACGGATGAAAACGGCCGTTTTGCTGCCTGCTGGAACCGTGAAGGCGGCGAACTGGTGGGCGGGCATACCGAGAATTTCGAAGAGGATAACCCTTTGTCGGCGTGGTATTACCAGCCGCTGCGCACGGGCCGGCAGTATGTGACCACACCGGTGTTCCGCAAGGTGGATGGCAAAACCATGCTCACGGTCAGCGTGAGCGTGCCCATCATCATCAGCGGGAAGGTCGTGGGCGTTGCCGGGGCCGACATCGTCATGGACCGTTTTTCGGACATGGTTCGGCGTGAGGTGCTTTTTGATACCGGGTACGGGTTTGCCCTGTCCAACGAGGGCGTCATAGCCGCACATCCGGATGCCAAGAAGCTGGGCAGCGTGGTCTACGGGCTCATGGCAGAAGAGGTGCGCAAGCCGTTGGCAACAGCCGTTTCCAAGGGCAGAAATCTTGATTTTCACATGATTCATCCCGAAACCGGAAAAGACATGTACTACATGTTTGTTCCCTTCAAGGTGGGCAGTTATGACAAGCCATGGAGCTTCGGCGTGAGCATTCCCACGGATGAAATCATGGCCGACGCCAACAGGCTGATGCTGCTGTGCGCGGGCATGAGCGTGGGCGCGGTGTTGCTCATGGTGCTCATCGTGGTGCTGGTGGCCCGCACCATCGTGCGGCCGGTGAACGAGCTTGCGGGTGCGGCCCAGTCGGTTGCGGCAGGCGATCTGGAGGCTGATATCCGGCTCAGGCAGGACGATGAACTGGGCATGCTGGCCGAAGCCCTGCGCAACATGGTTACCAGCCTCGTGGAAAAGATCGCCGAAGCCAACGCCAAGACCGAGGAGGCCGAAAAGCAGAGCCGCATGGCCGAAAACGCGGTGCGCGAGGCCGAAGAGGCCCGGTCGCAGGCGGAAAGCGCCCGGAGCGAAGGCATGCAGCAGGCCGCTTCCGAACTAGAGGTCATCGTGGAGCGCGTGTCTTCCTCGTCCGAGGAGCTGACCGCACAGGTACACAACGCCAGTGCCGGAGCCGAACGGCAGAGCCGCAGAAGCTCCGAGGCGGCCACGGCCATGTCCCAGATGAATTCATCGGTGCTGGAAGTGGCGCGCAATGCCTCGGATGCGGCGGATAGCACCATGAGCGCGCGCGACAAGGCCGACACGGGTTCCGAGGTGGTCAAGAGCCTCATGGATTCCATCACGCAGGTCAGCGAACGTTCCGCGGTTGTGCACGGCCAGCTGGACAGCCTCGGCGGTCATGCAGAAAACATCGGGCGCATCATGAACGTGATCACCGACATTGCGGACCAGACCAACCTGCTGGCCCTAAATGCGGCCATCGAGGCCGCACGCGCCGGGGATGCCGGGCGCGGATTCGCCGTGGTGGCGGACGAGGTGCGCAAGCTCGCGGAAAAGACCATGCAGGCCACCAAGGACGTGGAAGACGCGGTGCGTACCATTCAGGACGGCACGCGCGAAAGCCGCATCAGCATGGACGAGGCCAACGAGGTGGTCGGCCGCAGCACGGACCTTGCCCGCAACGCAGGCGAGGCTCTGGGCGAGATCGTGGAGATCGTGGAAACCTGCGCGGATCAGGTGCGGGGCATTGCCGGAGCCGCCGAGGAGCAGTCCGCCGTCAGCGAGGAGATCAGCACGTCCGTGCAGGATGTGAACGACATCTCACGCGAGACCGCCGAATCCATGACCCAGTCTGCGGAGGCCATTGCCGACCTTGCGCGTCAGGCCGCGCAGCTGGACGGCATTATCCGCGAATTGAAGAACCAGTAGTTGAGCGACCGGGGGCGTTGTAACGGATATTTGGTATTTACTGACGAATGTGCTTTACAACGCGCCCGGTTTTGCATAGGGTCCGCGCATCGAAAAAGCCAAACCTGCCGCGAGGCAGGGACGGAAAGCCACGGGTCTCTCTGAGACAGCCGGGTTGCCAATGCTGACGAACTCTCCCTTCTCATGTCGATTCCCCACCGATTCGACATACTCGTCTGCCCCCATCCGTCCCTGTCTCCCTGCAGATTTGGCAAGGGGGAGACCGTGTCCACGACCAAAACCGGTGTTGCAACCGAACCACAGCCCGAATCTGACGGGCTGCATCCTGTTTCGCCTTCCATGCTGTTGCCCGAGCGCTGCGGCGATTTTGAACTGTATCTTGCCCAGAACGGCTCCATGGTGCTGTACGCGGTCCGTGGAGAGTTGTTTTCCGAAGAGCACCGGGAGCGCCTTGCTGACCGGGGCGTGGATCGCCTGTACGTCAAGAGCGTGGAAAAGGAGCATTTCGACAACTACGTGCGCGAGCATCTGGACGACATTCTTGCGGATGAATCCATTCCGGTGCAGGAGCGCGCCAACGTCTGGCTGGATGCCACCTCGGTTCTGGCCCGCAAAGCCTTTGATCGCACCTTTCCCAAATCCCTGAACAACGTCCGTTTTTCCCGCATTCGCAAAATTCTGCGCCAGAGCATGTCCTTTTTTTCCCGGCCCGAGGTACTCAGGCATCTGGCCGTTTTCACGGGGCAGGGCAGGGAACAGTATCATCACGGCATCGGGGTCATGGTCTTGGCCGCAGGGGTCATGAACACGCTGGTGCGCGACGATGCGGACCATCTTGTTTCGGTCTGTTCCGGTGCCATATTGCACGACGTGGGCAAGCTGACCCTGCCGGAAAACCTGTTCGACAGGCATGAGGATGACCTGACCCCCGAAGAGCTGGAGCAGGCGCATTCCCACCCTGTGCTGGGCGTGAGCCGGTGCGCCTCGGTGCAGCTGCCGCAGGAGGCCCTGCATTGCATCCTTTTTCATCACGAGCGCGAGGACGGCAGCGGTTTTCCTTCGCAGGCACTGGGCAGCGTGCTGCCCCTGCATGCCAAGGTGGTGGGCCTGTGCGACGAATATGAAAACCTGACCCGCGAGAAACCGTGGCGCAAGGCGTTCACCCCGTTCGAGGCCCTTTCGCACATCAAGGCGGAAAAGGACCGTTTCGACCCGGACCTGATCAAGCGGCTCATTCTGGTGCTTTCCCGGGCAGAAATCATGTAGGGAATCCCCGTTTTCACGACAAGAGGCCGGACTCCGCAATGGGGTCCGGCCTCTTGTCGTGATTTGAAAGCAGGCTATGCGTCGGCAGGCAGTACTTCGGGGTTGTTCTGCCGGGCTTCCTGCGCCAGACGCACCACGCGGGTGGAAAACCGCGTTTCCCCGGGCTGGCAGGACGGGCAGCCGTCCGAGGCCAGCATGCAGTGTTCGTCCAGCGTGGCCGGATCAATGCCCGCCATGTTCAGGAGCTTGGTGGTTTCACCGGCTCGCCAGAGCAGGGGCTGGCCGCATTTGGTGCATTCCACATAGAGCAGTTCCGGATCGAAAGTATTGTTCATGGGTCAAGTGTACGCAGGGAAAAGGCGAAACACAAGGAAGGCGGGTTATTATCATGGCGGCGGCACGAGCCGTGCCGTGCCGCCGCTTCATGATGGTGATGTTAGATGCCCAGAGCCTGTTCCGGGGTGGTGCAGTCCATGCCGAAGGCATCGCCCACGGCAGGACAGGTCAGGGTTCCTTCCATGGTGTTCAGGCCCAGAGCCAGACCCGGGTCCTGCCGCAGGGCGCCGAGGCCGTCCTTGGCGATGCGCAGGGCATAGGGCAGGGTCTGGTTGACCAGTGCGAAGGTGGAGGTCCGGGGAACCGCGCCGGGCATGTTGGCCACGCCGTAGTGGACCACGTCGTCCACCACGTAGGTGGGCGCGTCGTGCGTGGTGGCCTTGATGGTTTCCACACAGCCGCCCTGGTCCACGGCCACGTCCACGATGACCGAGCCTTTCTTCATGGTGGGCAGCATGTCGCGGGTCACCAGCTTGGGAGCCTTTGCTCCGGGCACGAGCACCGCGCCCACCAGCAGGTCGGCCTGTTGCACGGCCGCGCGGATGTTGGGTTCCGTGGAGGTCATGGTCACCAGACGGCCGTCAAAGATGTCGTCCAGATACTGCAGGCGCTGGTGCGAAAGGTCGATGACCATGACGCGCGCGCCCATGCCCATGGCGATGCGTGCGGCATTGGTGCCCACCACGCCGCCGCCGATGACCACCACCTGCGCCGGGGGAACGCCGGGAACGCCGCCCAGCAGCATGCCGCGGCCGCCCTGGCTCTTTTCCAGATGGTGCGCGCCCACCTGCGTGGCCATGCGGCCGGCAACCTCGGACATGGGGGTCAGCAGGGGCAGGGTTCCGGCCCTGTCCTTGACCGTTTCATAGGCGATGCCGGTCACGCCGGAATCGAGCATGGCCTTGGTCAAAGCTTCCTCGGCAGCAAGGTGCAGGTAGGTGAACAGGAGCAGGTCCTTGCGCAAAAAACCGTATTCCGGGGCAACGGGTTCCTTGACCTTGATGACCATTTCCGCGCCCCAGGCCTCGGCTGCCGTGGGCACGATGGTGGCTCCGGCCTGACGGTATTCCTCGTCGGCCAGTCCGCTGCCCACGCCTGCGCCGCCTTCCACCAGCACGGAATGGCCTTGGCGGACAAGGGTTTCCACCGCGCCGGGGGTCATGGAAACACGGTTTTCCAGTGTTTTGATTTCCTTGGGGATACCGATGATCATGGTCTGCTCCTTGCGTGAAAGTTGTTATGGTTTCCGGATGGGTCCGGTGTTTGCCTATTTTTGGAATTTTTGGGTCACGGCCTCGGGGAGGTAGAGCCATTTGCGCTTGCTCTTCATGACCACGAACGACTCGCTGGAGTTGATGCCGCCCACCTGCGAAAGGTCCTTGTCCAGAAAGTCGTAGAGGTCGCCAATATCCTCGCCGCAGGTTATCTCCACAATGATATCGTAGCGGCCTGTGACCACGGCGCACCAGTTCACCCGCGCCAGCGTGGATATCTGTTCGAGCTTTTCGTCCAGCATTTTGTGGCTCTGCAGGGAGATTCCCACCAAGGCCACGGTCAGGCCGCGCGCCTTCATGGGGTTGACCAGCGCGGCCACGCGCACGGCTCCGGCCGTGACCAGATTCTTGAGCCGCGAGCGCACTGTGGGCGCGGTCACTCCGAGCCGGTCCGCCACCTTGCCAACGGACATTTGTCCGTCGTTGGTCAACGTGGCCACCAGATGCCTGTCGTGGGCATCGAATTTCTTTTTCATGAAAGCCCTCACTGTTTCAAAAAGAAAAGTTCTGGCTTTCTATTTATCTAATGAAAAAATATTATGTCAATGAATTTTGCTAAAATAAGAAATGTGCGCAAAAAAAGCCGATGGGCACAAAACGGATGCGTCGAGTGGTGAACACGGAGTGAAAAAGCGGAAAAAACAAAAGCGAACCGTGCGGTTTTGTACGGAAAACGTGACGAAGGGGCAAAAGGCGGGTTACCGGCCGGCAGCCTCGTTCAGTTCGGTAAGCAGGGATTCCAGGTCAAGGCAGTTGTCCTGAGCCACCTGTGCGATGGTGTCGAACAGCGCGGTGCACAGCAGGCATTTTCCGGCCTGTTCGTCGCGGGAGCGGAACACGTCTTCGGTGGCCGGGAACTGGGCCACGGTGTCCAGCAGGGTCATGCCCGGATGAACGGGCGCGGTGTTGTCCTTCATTGCTGTGTTTTCGCGGTTTGTGCTCAACCGGCCTGTTTCATGACCCGATCGAGGGCTGCGGGTATGTGTTGGATCAGTTCATGGATCTGGCTGGCAGGCGTGGGGCGGGCAATGTCGCCGGCCACGCGGTTTGCCTGCGCCGCCACATGGGCGGCCTCGGGCGCGGCCATGCCGGATTCCATGAGCGCCGCGGCCATGCCCGTGATGGTATCGCCGGTGCCGCCCATGGCCTCCATGGCCTCCACCGCTTTCATGCTTGCGGCCTCCATGGGGGAATCGCTGCCCGGGCGCGTACCGTTCACCGTGTACAGGACCCGGCCGTTTTGAGCAACGCGGTCCGTGCCGCCCTTGACCAGCAGGCAGCGCGCGCTGTTGCCGTGCTCGTAGGCCTCGGCAATGCGGGCCGGGACGTCCTGGTCGTCGTGCAGGATGAAGCCGCGCGTGTAAAAGGGATGGGGCGCGTCCGGGTCGGCCAGAAAGGCCAGTTCTCCCGCGTCCGGGGTGAACAGGTCGTAGACGCCCGACTGCCCGCTCATCTTGGCCGCATACATGAATCCGGCGTCGGCCACGATTTTCGGCATGGTTGCCATGGACTGCATGGCCAGCAGCACGCGATCGTGCCAGTCCGTGTCCGGCTGCAGGTAGTGGTAGGCCATGGTGGTGTAGTTTCGTCCGGGCAGCACTTCGCTCAGGTGGCGATAGAGGTTGCGGCTGCCGTGGCCCAGACCTTCGTCCCCAACCAGCAGGGCGTGGGGCACGTCCAGCCCGAGAAATTCGCAGGCCGCAAGGGCCGAGGCCAGCAGGGCCGGTGTTCCCCGGTCCGTATCCACGGCCTGTTCTTCCACGAACATGGCCTGTCCGCGTCTGACCACCGGGCCGTCCAGAATGTCCACGCCCGGGTCGGGTATGGTGCCTACTATTGCGAGCATTGCCTGCGCATCTCCTCGAAAGCCAGTGCAAGGGCGTAGCCGCACAGGGTGTGGCCCACATCGCGCGGGTGCGGCGCGTCCTCAAGGGTCTTGCCGATGAGCCGCACGCCCAGATAGGGCACGTCCGGGCAGCCGCCGCCCGAAATGTTGACGATGGTACGGCTGGCCTTTTCCACGGTCAGCTTCATGTTGGCGGCGCGGACCATGATCCAGTCGCCGAAATCCTTGACCTGAAACAGGTCCACCGGGGTCAGCAGGGGGCTGTTCACCGGCACCACGGAAAGGGGCAGGCTCGCTCCGGCCTGCTCCAGCAGGCGGATGGCGTTCAGCTCTTCGATGAGCGGAAACTCGATGACCAGATCGCAACCCGTGCGCAGTTCCGGGGGCGGCCCCATGACCCGCACGGTCCAGCCGTGCTCCTTGAGCACGGATTCGGCGCGGATGACTTCGCTGGTGTTTTCAAAGACCAGCAACCCCCGGTCCGCCGAAGCAGAACCGGGAGCCGCCTTTTTTTTGCCGAATTTCCAGAAAGCCATGTCAGCCCTTGGTGATGACGATACGGTATTCGTTGTTTTCCTCGGTGTCCGATTCCACGGACCAGCCCTTGGATTGGGCCGCGCGGCACACGTTTTCACGCGATGCCTGCGTGTCCACGAGGATTTCGATGGACCCGGAAGGCTGGCCCGCAATGGCGGTCAGCGTGTCCAGAACCGGTTGGGGGCAGGAAAGGCCCCGTGCGTCAACTGTATTCATGCTCGACTCCTTGGTCATTAAGGTACTGTTCGCTGACGAATCTGCTCGGGCCGGTGACGACCCGGCAGCATACTGTTCGTCAGGCCTTTTTGCGCATGGTGAATCCGATGGCCAGGCAGGTGACCAGTCCGATCACAACCGCGGCCATGCCATGCGGGCCGATGCCCTTGGGAGAACTGGCCAGCCCGAAGTTGTGGGCAAAGGCCGCACCAACGACCATGCCCAGCACGAACACGGCGGCGTCGCCGTCGCCCTCGCCGGAAAGGAAGAGCTGGCGCCCGGGGCAGCCGCCGGCCAGCGCAAAGCACAGGCCCGCCAGCACCATGCCCATGAAGTTCCACAGTCCCTGCGTGTGGGCCACGGGCTGTCCTTCAAACCCCGTGTGGAACTGGCCGAGCACGAGGTTCATGACCGTGGCGGCCACCAGCAGGGCCAGCACGCCGCAAAGCAGGTGCGTCTGGCGGAAGAGGATCACGTCGCGGAATGCGCCCATGGTGCAAAAACGGCTGCGTTGGGCGATGATGCCCACCACAAGGCCCACGCCCAGCGCGATGAACAGGGGCGCGTGCATGGCACCGGGGCCCTTGAGGCTGTAAAAGAGCACACCGCTGGTCGGCTTGCCGGAAATCTGCGGGAACAGCAGCAGCAGCGCCAGCGCGCCGACCATGATCACGGGCATGAGCAGGCCCACGGTGGCCGGAGCCTTGTTGGCGCGGCCCAGCGTGTAGCCGGTGCGGAAGAAATAGGTGCCGATCCAGACACCGGCGATGAGGCCGATAATGCCGAAGATGGCGTTCAGGTCGCCGCCGGCCAGCCGCAGCAGGGCACGCCACGGGCAGCCCAGAAATACCAGCGCTCCGATCATGGCGAATACGCCCAGCACGAAACGCACGATGGGCGCAGACCCTGCCCGGGGGCGGAAGTCGCGGGCCGCAAAGGCCGCCACCAGCGAGCCGAGCACGAAACCGATGATTTCCGGTCGCATGTACTGGACAACGCCGGCCCGGTGCATGCCGATGGCCCCGGCAATGTCCCGCTCGAAGCAGGCCACGCAGATGCCCATGTTGCCGGGGTTGCCCATGTATTGCAGCAACGGGGCGAGTACGCCGATGATCAGTCCCACGATCACGATGCCCGATCTCGTGGCAAGAAAGTTTTTCATGAAGCCCTCTCCTTGGAAGATGTGGTGAGCCGATGCCGTGTTCCTCGCGTTTTACCGGGCAAATCGGCGATTATGCATCATAGAAAATGGAAGCTTTGGATACCAATCGTTATTATCGGTATATATCTATGTTATAAATAGACACAATCTATATCTGAATATGGAGTCGTATACGGGGAGGTTGTGGATCGCACACTGGTATTCGCTGGTCCCCAGTCTCTTTTGCAAAAAAGTCTAGAAAAAATCATGAATTATGAACCACAACGTATTCTGCGAACAACGGTGAACGGAAAAGTTCCGAAATTCAGAGGGATAAAATGTCGTAGCAGGGTTGCGTGGCGCACGGAAAGGTTGTACTACAATGAAAAACAACAACAGTCTGCGAACGAGGGGGTTTCATGACTGGCAAGAAGTTGCTTTCCGTGGCGGAGATCGCGCGCGAGTTGGAGTTGCCCGAGTCCACGGTGCATTACTGGAAGAACCGGTTTGCGCAGCACCTGCCCAGCGTGGGGCGCGGGCGGCAGAAGCGGTTCAGGCCCGAGGCCGTGGAAATTTTTTCCGTGATCTCCACCATGCTCAAGGAAGGGCATACGGCTCGGGATGTCATGGAGCATCTGAGCCAGTCCTATCCCTTGCAGGCGGACGCTGTTCCGGCCGTGGGCGATGCCCCGGCGTCCGGTTCGGGCGTGGCCGTGGCGGGCATGGACGGCGCCATGAAGATGGCCTCGGCCATCGGCCTTGAGATTGCCCGGTCCATCGGCGAAGGCGTGCGCAGCGTGTTGGCTCCGGGGGCCGCGGATTCTGCGGAATTGGATTCCATCCGCGAGGAAGTGCAACAGGCCGTAAGCCGTATTTCCGCAAGCACGGATGATGTGGACGCCCTGCGCAGCGAAAATGCCGAGCTCAAGGAAAAGCTGCGCATCATGGAGGCCGAGCTGGTACGCATCCGCAAGGACCGGCGCGAGATGGAAAAGTACCTTCTTGACAAGATCAAAACCGTAACTACCTAATATCGGTCGCGGTTCGCAGCCTGCGATTTCGCGGCAACCATTCCCCCATAGTTTGAACCGGGCCGGGCGGTCACGTGGCCGCCCGGTTCTCCGGCGTTTTGCAAGGAGGTTTATCCATGGGTAGAAAAACCACCCACAAGTTCAAGGCTGAAATCAGCCAGCTTCTCGATATTCTTGTTCATTCCCTGTACACCAACAAGGAAATCTTTCTGCGCGAGCTGGTTTCCAACGCGTCCGACGCATTGGAAAAATACCGGTTCCAGTCCAGCACTGCGGACAACGGGGCCGATGATTCCCTGCCGCTGGAAATCCGCATCGAGACCGACGAGGAAGCCGGAACCGTCACCGTAACCGATACGGGCGTGGGCATGACCCGCGAGGAAGTCATGGCCAACATCGGCACCATCGCCCATTCCGGCACGGCCCAGATCGCCAAGCTGGCCCAGGAAGGCAAGGAATCGCTGGATACGCTCATCGGCCGGTTCGGCGTGGGCTTCTATTCCGTATACATGGTGGCCGACGAAGTGACCGTGAAGACCCGCTCCATGCAGCCGGATTCCCCGGTCATCGTTTGGACCTCGGACGGCCGCACCGACTACAAGCTGCAGGAGCTGGACGAAGACCTGCCGCGCGGCACGTCCATCACCGTGCAGCTCAAGGACGACCTCAAGGGCCAATTCACCAACACGGCCCACATCAAACAGGTGCTGACCAAGCACTCCAACTTCGTGAACTTCCCCATCATGGTGGGCGACGAGCGGGTCAACACCGTGCCCGCCCTGTGGCGCGAGCCCAAGTTCCAGATCAAGCCCGAGCAGTACGCGGAGTTCTACAAGTTCCTGACCTTCGACAGCGAAGATCCCTTTGACACCATGCACATCTCCGTGGACGCGCCCGTGCAGTTCAACGCGCTCATGTTCATCCCGCCCAAGAGCACGGATTTTCTCACGGGCATGAACCGCGACAACTGGGGCCTGGACCTCTACGTGCGCCGGGTGCTCATCCAGCACCAGAACAAGGACCTGCTGCCCGAATACCTGAGCTTTGTGCGCGGGGTCGTGGACACCGAGGACCTGCCCCTGAACATCTCGCGCGAGACGCTGCAGGACAACGTGCTCATGCGCAAGATCAGCTCCACCCTGACCAAGCAGGTGCTTTCGCATCTGGAAAAGATGGCCGCGGACAACGCGGACCGCTATGCCGAGTTCTGGAAGGAGCACGGCTCCATCTTCAAGGCCGGGTACATGGATTTCATCCACAAGGACCGCTACGCCAAGCTGGTGCGTTTCAACTCCTCGGAGCAGGAAGACGCGGACGGCCTGACCTCGCTGGCCGACTACGTGAGCCGAGCCCGCGAAGGCCAGAAAGAGATATACTACGCCTACGGGGCGTCGCGCGAGGCGCTGGCCCTGAACCCGCATCTGGAAATGTTCCGGCGCAAGGGCATCGAGGTGCTCTACCTCTATGAACCCATCGACGAATTTGCCATGGACACCATCCGCGAGTTCGAGGAATTCAAGCTGGTGGCCGCCGAGCACGCGGACCCGGCCGCGCTGGACGCCTTTGAGAGCAAGGCCGACGAGCCGGACGTTCCCGAACTGAACGAGGAACAGTCCTCCACGTTGGACAAGCTCATGGCCCGCATCAAGGAAGTGCTGGGCGATTCGGTTTCCGAGGTCAAGGTCTCGGCCCGTCTGTCCGACTCCCCGGTCTGCCTCTCCAACCCGGACGGCCACGTCACCAGTTCCATGGACAAGATCATGCGCGCGGTGAGCAAGGACACCTCCATTCCGGTCAAGGTGCTGGAGATCAATCCGGACCACGCCCTTGTGCGCAACATGATCGACATCTACGCCAAGAACAACGACGATCCGTTCGTGGAGCAGGCCGCGCGCCAGCTCTATGAATCCGCGCTGCTGCTGGAAGGCTACCTGACTGACCCGCACGCGCTGGTGGGACGCATCCAGTCCCTGCTGACCCAGTCGTCCGGCTGGTACGTCAAGGCCGAGGACTAGGCCTCATACCAATCATCCGAACCCCGCGCACCGGAAATGGTGCGCGGGGTTTTTTTTTGAAGAAGAGACGGTTGATGCCGCCTTCGGCGGTATTGGACGATGGGATTTCGCCTCTGGCGGGCAAGGGACACATCCCTTCAGGCTGTCGATAAAGGCCCGATTGCAGCGTTGATGCAAAAAGAGCAAATCCTCGCGTACATGAAGTACGCTTCGGCCTTACTCTTTTCTTTCGCCTTGCACTCAAACCTTTTTTAACAGCCTGTCAGATTGGGGGGTAACAAAAGACAGAATTTTCACCTGTTTTTTAATGTGGTCAGCCCCGCCAAAGACCAGCGGCCCGGTCAGCATCGCTGACCGGGCCGCTCGCCAAAAAATTTTGGAGATTCCAAAGAACCTTTTTCAAAAGGTTCTTTGGCCGCCGGAGGCTCTCTTATCTTTTTTCCAGATCCGCGAGCAGGATTTCCAGCGCGTTCACGGAGATTCTGATTTCCAGAAACGATATCCACAATGATGCCAGCAGCAGAGCCAGGCTGATGCCGAACAGGATTTCTCCGGCCAGCTGCCAGTTTTCGAACAGGCAAACCATGGACAGCACGCAGGTGAACATGGACATGACGCCCAGTCCCTGCATATTGCGGATCATGAAGATCCGCTTGCGCAGGTTGTCGATCTGCTTGCGCACGGACTCGTCGCTGGTCTGGCGAAAATGGTCGTGCAGCGCACGGATGCGGCTGCCCAGCGAAAGAAAGCGGTTGGTAAAGGCCAGCATAAATAAGGATATGGCCGGAAACAACAGGGCTGGCGTGGTCACGGTTATGGTCATGAATCTGCTCCTTTGCTGGTGCGCGTTGCATGATGATGGTGAGCCAGCACGCCCGGGCTGTCAAGAGTCGCGGTCCCAAGTCGCTGCAATCGTGGGAAAAGGACTGCGTGGCGTATTCTTGATGTTTATTCGTGTGCATTTTGTCCGCATATTGGTATATTGATCCTGATTTTTCCGTTGACAGAGTTGCCCCCTTTTTCTAAATAGGAATGGTTACTACTTAGTTGCATCCAATAAATATTCGATCCGGATATCCGGGTCATTCATGAAACGGAAAATCAATTCAGGGAGTTGTGAATCATGAGCAAGACGCAGGAAAATCTGAAAAACGCATTTGCCGGAGAGTCGCAGGCCAACCGCAAGTATCTCGCTTTTGCCGCGCAGGCGGACAAGGAAGGCCTGACCCAGGTGGCCAAGCTGTTCCGTGCCGTGGCCGAGGCCGAGACCATCCACGCCCACGCGCACCTGCGCCTGATGAAGGGCATCGGCACCACCGAGGAAAACCTGCGCGCCGCCAACGAGGGCGAAGTGTATGAATACGAAAGCATGTACCCGGCCATGATCAAGGATGCCGAGGAAGAGGGCAACCGCGCCGCGGCCCGGTATTTCGACTTTGCCAATCAGGTGGAGGAACTGCATTCGGGCCTGTACACCGAGGCGCTCAACGACCCCGCCGGGCTTGAGGGCGTGGACTACTACGTGTGCTCGGTGTGCGGCAACACGGTCAAGGGCCAACCTTCGGAAAAATGTTCGGTGTGCAACGTTGCGCCGGACAAGTTCTTCAAGAGCGAATAAACAGCCGCCAATGAACGGGGGGAGCGACGGGCTCCCTCCGCTCCGGTCGGCTGCAACTTCGGCAACAGGGAGATCAGTCATGGCTGGGAAAAAAAAGACACTGACCACGTCGTTCGGCTCCCCTGTGGGCAACGACCTCAACAGCATGACCGCAGGCCCGCGCGGCCCGGTGCTCATGCAGGATGTTCATCTCATTGAAAAACTGGCGCATTTCGACCGGGAGCGCATCCCCGAGCGCGTTGTGCACGCCAAGGGGGCCGGGGCCTACGGCTATTTCGAAGTCACCGCGGACCTGACCCCGTACACCAAGGCCGCGTTCCTTTCCGAAAAGGGCAAACGCACCGAGGTCTTTGCACGTTTTTCCACGGTGGGCGGGGAAAAGGGCTCTGCCGATGCCGAGCGTGACCCGCGCGGTTTTGCGGTCAAGTTCTACACCGAGGAAGGCAATTACGATTTCGTGGGCAACAACACGCCCGTGTTCTTCATCCGCGACCCCCTCAAATTTCCGGACTTCATCCATACCCAGAAGCGGCATCCGGCTACCAATCTCAAGGATGCGGACATGTTCTGGGATTTTCTGTCCCTGACTCCGGAATCCGTGCATCAGGTCACGGTGCTGTTTTCGGATCGCGGCACCCCGGCCACTTACCGCCACATGAACGGCTACTCCAGCCATACCTATAAATGGTATAATGCGGCGGGCGACTATTTCTGGGTGCAATACCACTTCAAGACCGACCAGGGCATCCGCAACCTGACCCGGCAGGAAGCGGGCGAACTGTGCGGCTCGGACCCGGATCACGCCACGCGCGACCTGCATGAAGCCATCGAGCGCGGGGAGCATCCTTCGTGGACCCTTGAAATGCAGATTCTGACCCCGGAACAGGCGCAGGATTTCGGCTGGGACATTTTCGACATCACCAAGGTCTGGCCGCACGCCGAGGTCCCGCCCATGACCGTGGGCAAGCTGGTGCTGAACCGCAATCCGGAAAACTATTTTGCCGAGGTGGAGCAGGCCGCGTTCTGCCCCAGCATGCTGGTGCCGGGAATCGCGCCATCGCCGGACAAGATGCTGCAGGCGCGCCTGCTTTCGTATCGCGATACGCATATTCATCGCCTCGGTCCCAATTACCATCTTATTCCGGTCAACGCGCCCAAAAACGCCCCGGCCGCCAACTATCAGCGGGACGGGGCCATGCGCACGGACGCCAACGGCGGCGGCGCGCCCAACTACTGGCCCAACAGTATGGGCGGTCCGGTGCCGGACGGGGTTTCCGACGAGCCGCACATCCCGTTGGAAGGCATGGGCGGGCGTCATGAGTTCAATCATGACAACGATGACTTCGTGCAGCCGGGCAACCTGTTCCGCACGGTCATGAACGACCGGGACAGGGAGCATCTGGTGGGCAACATCGTGGCCCATCTGGGCGGTGCGCAAAAGCGGCTGCAACGCCGTCAGGCCGCCCTGTTCTACAAGGCCGACCCGGACTACGGGGCACGCGTGGCCGAAGGGCTGGGACTGGAGGTGGATGAAATCCGCGCCCTGGCCGACATGACGCAGGAAGAGCGTGTTCAGGCCACGGCCGACTGACCTTCGGCGTTTGCCATGAGTGTGTATCCACAAGGGCCGACCGGGCGACCGGTCCGGCCCTTGTTTTGCGAACCTTGCCAAGGCAACCGGGTGCAACGCGGTGCATTCTTTACAAAAGAGCATGGGCTGAATACAGGTATGCGAGGGATCAGGATCATCAATGCCCGTTGCGCGCCGTGTTGCGCTGGCGGTGTTCATGGGCAACAAACGGGTTCGCAGAGGGGATCATGGAGTATCATCATTTCATCATCACGCGTTTCAATGTGAACATCTATCCCACGGAGTTTGCCAGCCGCCTGGAAAACGCGTGGCTCTCGCTGCGGCTCGACCTGTTCCAGCGGTTCTGCTTTCCCACGGTGCAGGCCCAACTCAATCAGGATTTCACATGGCTGGTGCTGTTTGACGAACAGACCCCGCCGCATATCCGGCGCATCATCGACACCTATGCCCGCTACCCCAATTTCGAGCCGGTCTACTGCGGAGCCTTTGACACGGTCATGCCCACGGCCGTGAGCCGCATGCAGGAGATCGCCCCGGATGCGGAGTGGTTCCTGACCACGCGGCTGGACAATGACGACGCCCTGTCCACGCGCTTCGTGCATTGCCTGCACGAGGTGGCCAACTCGCTGGACGAGGCCGCGCTCCAGCCCTCGGACACGCTGTACGTCAATTTTCCCAACGGGTTGCAGTGGTTTGACGGCGATTTCTACGACTTCGAGGACGCCACCAACGCGTTCGTGAGCCTCATGGAGCGCAGGCACGATCCGCATACTGTCTTCTGGGTGGACCATCCCTCCATTCATGAGGTCGCCCCGGTCATACAGGCCAAAACGCTCCCGCTGTGGCTGCAGGTGGTGCATGATACCAACATGTATAACCATCTGCGCGGCTCCAAGCGCGAGCCCGGAGACATCGTGTCCTCGTTCCCCTGCAATTTCGGCGCATAGCCGCCGAGGCCGTGGGCGCGCCCCCGGACCGTCAAACGGGCGAACGGCATCCGCCCGCGGCACAGTCATTCCGGTTTGAAGATCATCGCGTATTCAGGATGGCCTGTGTGCCTGCCGTGCCCATCGTGAAGGTGGGCATGACCCGGCAAAGAAGAATCGCAAGCGTTCGCATTGCTGGCCCAGATAGGCCGTCTTTTTCGTGGCGGGAAAGCGGAGGGTTTGCAGTGGCCTCTATATATGTGTACGTTTTCGATACTCGTTGTCCGTACAAGCAACTCATCTGGAAGTTACATGATCGCTACTGTCTCCTGCGCCGCCCTCATGGGCATCGATGCCTTCAAAGTCGAGCTCGAAGTTGATTTCTCCCGCTCGGGCCTGCCCGCCTTCACCATGGTGGGGCTGGCCGAGGGCGCGGTGCGCGAATCCAAGGAACGCGTCTATTCCGCGCTCAAGAACAGCGGCTACAAGCTGCCGCCCGCGCGCATCACCGTGAATCTTGCCCCTGCCAACATGCGCAAGGAGGGCAGTTCCTATGACCTGCCGCTGGCCGTGGGTCTTTTGGCCGCGTCCGGGGTGTTGCCAGCCGAGGCCGTGCACGGCTGGTTCATGGCGGGCGAGCTTTCGCTCACCGGGGAATGCAAGGCCGTCAACGGGGTCCTGCCGCTGGCCATGGCCGCGCACAAGGGGCAGGCGCGCGGGCTGATCGTGCCTGCTGCCAATGCGGGAGAGGCCGCCGTGGTGCGCGATTTGCCCGTATACGGCGTGGAGAGTCTGGCGCAGGTCGTGGCCCTGCTGCTGGGCGAAGAGGACATGGCCCCGGCCGACGTGGACATCGACACCCTGTGGGCCGAGCGCCGCAATTTCCTCATGGATTTTTCCGAGGTCAAGGGACAGGAGCATGCCAAGCGGGCCATCGAGATCGCGGCCGCGGGCGGGCACAACCTCTTGTTCATCGGGCCTCCGGGCAGTGGCAAGACCATGCTGGCCCAGCGAATTCCCACGGTGCTCCCGCCCCTTGATTTTTCCGAGGCCCTCGAGGTCACCAAGATTTATTCCGTGGCCGGGCAGCTGGACCGCACGCGCGCGCTCATGGTCACCCGACCGTTCCGCTCCCCGCACCACACCATTTCCGATGTGGGACTCATCGGCGGCGGCCGCACGCCCCTGCCGGGCGAGGTCTCGCTGGCGCACCGGGGCGTGCTCTTTCTGGACGAAATGCCCGAATTCAAGAAGGGCGCGCTGGAAGTATTGCGTCAGCCCATCGAGGACGGCGAGGTGTCCATTTCCCGTTCGCTGGTGTCTCTGAGCTATCCCGCGGATTTCATGCTGGTGGCGGCCATGAACCCGTGCCCCTGCGGCTACCTGACCGACGACACCCACGTGTGCACCTGCTCGCCGCTGGCCGTGCAGCGCTATCGGGGCAAGCTTTCCGGCCCGCTGCTGGACCGCATCGACCTGCATGTGGACGTGCCCGCCGTGCCCTATGAGGACTTGAAGCAGACCGGCAGCTCCGTGGATTCCGCAGGCATGCGCGAGCGTATTCTCGCGGCCCGCGCCATCCAGCGGGAGCGGTTTGCGGACCTGCCCCTGCACACCAACTCCGAACTGACCGGCTCCAGCCTTGAGGAGCATTGCGCCTGCGGCGCGGACGAGCACGCCTTTCTGGAACAGGCCGTGCGCACGCTCGGGCTTTCCGCGCGCGCCTATACGCGCATTTTGCGCATCGCCCGCACCGTGGCCGACCTTGAGGCTGCGCCCGCCATCACCGTGGACCATCTGGCCGAGGCCATTAACTACCGCACCATGGACCGCACCGCGGACGGCACCTCGCCCTAGATTTTACCCAGCTCCGCCAGATATTCCATGACCACGGTAACCTCGGAGGCCGCCATGGTGCCGCCCAGCGAAACCGCCACCCCGCAGGCTTCCATGATTTCCTCGGGGGTCGCGCCCTGCTCCAGCGCATGGTCGGTCTGAAAGATCATGCACCCTTCGCATTTGCTGGCCACGGCCACGGCAATGGCCATGAGCCGCTTGGTCTTGGCGTCCAGATGTCCCGGCGCATAGGCGGCCCGGGACTCGCCGTCGTAGGCTTCGGCCATTTCGGGCAGGTGTCTCTTGAATTTCTGCCAATGGTGGACGAGGGTGTCCCTGTTTTCCGTTCGTTTCATGCCGGTCTCCTTTTTCCGTTGCATATGGCAGGGCCGCACCAAACGGTCAATGCCGCGGCAGGTTTTGCCCCGGACAATCCCGGTTTGATTTTTTTGCGGCACGCGGTGTATGGTTGCGGCATCAAAAACCGCCAATCCGATCCGGATTGGCGCATCAGGGGGGATGGCATGCGTCTGGCACTGGTTTTGGCATTTTTGGTTCTTGTTCTGGCCCTGCCCTGTGCAGCCCTTGATTTTGCCGGTTCGGTCAGGACCGTGGACGGAGACTGCCGCATCCTGCGCGGCGCGGAGTCTCTGGCTGCCGAGACCGGGCTGCACGTGCTGCAGGGAGACGTGCTGGAAACCGGGGACGGGTCCATGGGTGTGACCTTTCGCGACGACACCATGCTTTCCATGGGGCCGGGATCGCGCATTGCCGTGGACTCCTTTGTTTTTGATCCAGCGGAAAAGGCCACGGACTTTCTGGTGAACATGACCCGCGGCACGGCCCAGTTCATTACCGGCCAGATGGCCAAGGTTTCTCCGGAATCCATGAAGGTGCGGACCCCGCTTTCCACCATCGGCATTCGCGGCACGCGCTTTCTGGTCAAGGTTCCCTAGCGGGCGTTTTCATTTTCCAAAAGAGATTCAGGGGGGATACGCATGAAACGACTGCTGTTGCTGCTGGCGCTGGTTCTTGTTTTGGCTGGGTGCGGCAAGGAATCCTTTGTACTTTTGCCTGATCTGGACGGCAATGTCGGGGCCATTTCGGTCAGGCCGGAGCAGGGCGAGCCCGTTGTGGTCAACACGGCCTATACCGCCGTTGCCGTGAGCTCCAAGTCCGAGGCGGGCGAACCTGAGGCTGTTTCAGAACAGCGGGTGCAGCGCATGTTCGCTCAGGCGCTCAAGGCCGCGCCCCAGCGCCCGGCACGGTTCATCCTGTATTTTTTCCACGATTCCACGCGGCTCAAGCCGGATTCCGCAAAGCTCCTGCCTGAAGTGGTGCAGACATGGAAGGACCGCGCCTCCACGGACGTGAGCGTCATCGGCCATACCGACTCCATGGGCGACGCCACCTACAACTTCGGGCTTTCCCTGCGCCGGGCCAAACGCATCGGCAGGCAGCTGGTCAAGCGCGGCCTGCCAGCGGACATCGTGCAGATCATCTCCCACGGCGAGGAGAATCCGCTCGTACCCACGGCCGACGGGGTCAGCGAACCGAAAAACCGGCGCGTGGAAGTCATCGTGCGCTAGTACCTGTTTGCGAAGATTCATGCCATCGCGCCTTGTGCACGGGCTTTTTCCGTGTGCGCCGCTCCATGATTATTACAGCCTGTCGTGCTCCTCTTATGTTGACTTTGAAATTCAATTTCAATAATACACACATGCGCCCGGCGCATGGCAACAGGTTACAACAATGAGGATGCCAACATGTCCAAAGTCTTAATCGTGTATGGTTCCACCACAGGCAATACGGAAACCACGGCCGAATACATTGCGGGCGTCTTTTCCGAGCGCGGGTTCGATGTGACCCTCAAGAGCGCGGAAGACGTGTCCGCGCCGGAACTCGGCAACGGCGACAACGTGCTGACTCTGCTCGGCAGCTCCACCTGGGGCGACGACGAGATCGAACTGCAGGACGACTTCATCCCCCTGTACGAGGATATGGATAACGCCAACCTCAAGGACAGGAAGGTCTCCGTGTTCGGATGCGGCGATTCCAGCTACACCTACTTTTGCGGTGCGGTGGACGCCATTGAGGAAAAGGCCGAAAAACTGGGGGCCACCATCGTGGGCGACTCCCTCAAGATCGACGGTGACCCGGATCGCGATGAGATTTGCGACTGGGCCGGAAAAGTGGCTGACGCGGTTCAGGCCTAGCCTTTCCTTGCAATCCCTGAAAACAGAACCGGCCCGTGATGTTGCGCACGGGCCGGTTTTCTTTTTTTCGATCAGATGCGCTTCTTCTGGATTTTGCCCGCCACGCTTGACGAAGCCCGTACAGGACCTATTTAGTAGTTCGTGCTTTTACGGAGGTAGCAAGAAATGACGAGCAATATAAAAACCGTTCTTCTGTTGGGTCTGCTCACGGGCCTGCTCATGTTCCTCGGCGGCATGTTCGGCGGCCGCGTCGGGCTGTTCATCGCCTTCATGGTCGCCATTGTCATGAACCTCGGCAGCTATTGGTATTCCGACAAGGTCGTGCTTTCCATGTACAAGGCGCGCGATCTTTCGCGCGGAGACGCCCCGGCCATCCACGCCATGGTGGAGGAGCTGGCCGCCAACGCGGGCATTCCCAAGCCGCGCATCGTGCTGGTGCCCCAGGACCAGCCCAACGCCTTTGCCACGGGACGCAACCCGGAAAATGCGGTGGTGGCCGTGACCCGCGGCATCGTGCGCATGCTCAACCCGGACGAACTCAGGGGCGTGCTGGCCCACGAGATCGGGCATATCGCCAACCGCGACATACTGGTGCAGACCGTGGCCGCGGTGCTGGGCGGCGCCATTGTCATGCTGGCCAACATCCTGCAGTTCACCGCCATTTTCGGCATCGGTTCGGACGACGAGGACGGCGGCAATCCATTGGCCGCGCTGGCCATGGCTTTTCTGGCCCCGGTGGCCGCCACCCTGATCCAGATGGCCATCTCCCGGTCCCGGGAGTTTCTGGCAGACGAGACCGGCGCGAAAATCTCCAGGGAACCCCTGTCCCTTGCCTCGGCTCTGGCAAAGATGGATACGGCCTCCCGACAACTCCCGCTTGAAGGCTCTCCAGCCACGGAAAACATGTTTATCGTCTCCCCGTTCAGCGGGCGGCGCATGGGCAACCTGTTCAGCACGCATCCGCCCATTCAGGAGCGCATCCAGCGCCTGCAACGCATGGCCCGGAGGCCCTAGTCATGGTACGTTTTCTTGCTGTTCTCTTGTTGTTTGTGACCGCGTTTCCGGTTTGCGCGAACGCCTATGTCGATGAATTGCGCCGCACCCCGGTGGTCAAGGCCGTGCAGTCGGTCAGCCCTTCCGTGGTCAGCATCACCGCCGTGCGCATTCGTCAGCGCGGGTCCATGTTCGGGGACGATCCCATTGCCCGTTTTCTGGAACAGCGGCTGTTCGGCGGCAATCAGGGCCGAACCCGCAAGTCCGGCAGTCTCGGCTCCGGGGTCATCATCAACGGCAAGGCCGGGCTGGTGCTGACCAACGCCCATGTCATTTCCGGCGCGTCCGAGATTTCCGTGCGGCTTACGGACGGGCGCGAACTGCCCGCGGAAATGATCGGTTCGGACCCGGACTTTGATCTGGCCGTGCTGCGGGTCAAGAACGATGCGCCCCTGCCCGCCGTGAAGATGGGTGATTCGGACGGCATCCTCATCGGCGAGACTGTCATAGCCATCGGCAATCCCTACGGGTTCGACCACACCGTGACCACCGGCGTGGTCTCGGCGCTCAACCGCACCATCAACACGGACCGGGGCCGGTCCGGCAACTTCATCCAGACCGACGCGGCCATCAACCCGGGCAACTCGGGCGGGCCGCTGCTGAACATCCGGGGCGAACTCATCGGCATCAATACCGCCATCCACGCCAAGGGCGAAGGCATCGGGTTCGCCATCCCCATCAACAAGGCCCGGTCCGTGGTTACGGAACTCATCAGCTCCGGGCATGTGGCTCCGGTGTGGCTCGGGCTTTCCGGACAGAACATTGATCAGGGTGCGGCCCTGTATTTCGGGCTGACCAGCCTGCACGGCATGATCGTCACCGAAGTTTTCGAAAAAACCCCGGCCCGGGCGGCCGGCATCCAGCCCGGCGACGTACTCCTGACCGTGAACAATACGGCCGTGCGCGACAAGGACGACTATCTGGTGCGCCTGCGCAGCCAGACCCGTTCCGAAGAACTCACCCTCGGGCTTGTGCGCGGCGGCAAAAACATGCAGGTGCGCGTGCGGCCGGCGGCCATGACCCGCAATGCGGCGGCCAGCCTCATGGCCCGGCGCTGGGGGTTCCGGCTCAAGGACAATCCCCGGGGCCAGGGCGCGATGGTTTCCTCCGTGGAACCCAATACCGCGGCCCAGCGCATTCACCTGCGGCCCGGCGACATCATTCATCAGATCGGCAACCTGCGGCTTCGCAGTGCCGGGGACACGCTGTCCGCATTCCTGCGCAACCGCCTGGCCAACACCATCCTGTTGCGCGTGCAGCGTGATCGGCAGTTGCATTGGGTGCGCATGAGCCTTTGAGGCAAAGGCGGATAAAGGGCCGATAGCGGCGTTGCTGCAAAAAAGGGCAGAGCCTCGCGTATGCGAAATACGCGTCGACCCTGCCTTTTTTTTGCGTCTGGCTCTCCGCCCTTTCTCCACTTTTGCCTTTGGCGGAATGTGTGCAGAGGCTGTTTTGCGTTTGGGTGTGCGGAGAAAGGGCCGATAGCAGCGTTGCTGCAAACAAGGGCAGAGCCTCGCGTATGCGAAATACGCGTCGCCCCTGCCTTTTTTTTGCGTCTGGCTCTCTGCCCTTTCTCCACCTTTGCCTTTGGCGGAATGAGTGCAGAGGGGCCTGTTTGGGGGGAGGCGTACGGACCGCGTTCCGGACAATACCCGGAGGCAATAAAGGATTTGCCCGCCGGGCCGGGCTCCTGCTACCATTGTCGCGAACCGTCCGTCCCATGCCGCCATCTTGCGCCCGGACCGGCAAGCCAATCGCCAGCGCATGCACATAACCCTGTTCGGAAGTTTTACCCCGTCGCTCATCAAGTTTCGCGGCCCGCTCATGGCCGAGATGGTGCGGCGCGGCCACACGGTTTGCGCGCTGGGTCCGCCCACCGTGCCGGACATGGGCGCGCAGATCCGCGCGTTCGGGGCCGAATATGTGCCCATGCCCATGCAGCGGCGAGGCCTGAACCCCATTGCGGACGTGCGCCTGATCCTGCGGCTGGCGCGAACCCTGCGCTCCCTGAACACGGACATCTTTCTGGGCTACACCATCAAGCCTGTGGTTTACGGCATGCTGGCAGCGCGTTTGGCCGGGGTGCCCCGCTCCTTTGCCATGATCACCGGGCTGGGTTACGCCTTCACCGAAACCAGCGGCCTGCGGCGGCGCATGATCTTCAGCACGGCCAAGGGGCTGTACGCGGCCGGGTTGCGACTGGCGAACGGCGTGATCTTCCAGAACCCGGACGACCGCACGCTGTTTGCGCGCATGGGCGTGCTGCCCGAGGCCAAGCCGTGGCTGATCACGGGCGGTTCGGGCGTGGACCTTGAGCACTACGGATTTTCCCCGGTGCAGCAGGAAAGCGACGCCCCGGTATTTTTGTGCCTTTCCCGGCTGATCCGCGCCAAGGGCGTGGGCGAATTTGCCGAGGCGGCCCGCCGCATCCGCTCCCGCCATCCCAACGCGGTCTTCCGGGTGGCCGGTCCCATGGAAGAGGGCGAGGACGGCATCACCCCGGACGAGCTGGCCGCATGGAAGCGGGACTGCGGGCTGGAAACCCTCGGCCCGGTGGAGGACGTGCGCCCGCTCATCGCCAACGCCTCGGTCTATGTGCTGCCCTCCTATTACCGCGAGGGAACGCCGCGTTCCATTCTGGAGGCCATGAGCATGGGCCGGGCCGTGATCACCACGGACGCGCCCGGCTGCCGCGAAACCGTGGAGGACGGGGTCAACGGATTTCTGGTGCCCGTACACGGCGTGGACAGGCTGGAACAGGCCATGGAGCGCTTCATCACCGAGCCGGACCTGGCCCGGACCATGGGTGAACAGAGCCGCCGCCTTGCCGAGGAGCGTTTCGACGTGAAAAACGTGAACCGCGCCATTCTCGATTTCATGGGGGTGGCATGACCGCTCCGGTTGGCCCGTCATCCCGATCCCGTTCATTCGCCGCATCCCTGTGGAGCCGTTTTTTCAAGCGTGCCGTGGATATTGTGGTCAGCGCCCTGCTGCTTTGTCTGCTCTGGCCGCTCATGCTGCTGGTGGCCGCGCTGGTGGCCCTGTCTCTTGGCCGTCCGGTGCTGTTTCGCCAGCAGCGTCCGGGCCTGCGCGGCAGGCCCTTCACCATTGTCAAATTCCGCTCCATGCGAACCGGCAGCGGATCCGACGGTCAGCGCCTGACCCGGTTTGGCAAAATGCTGCGCTCCACCTCGCTGGACGAGCTGCCCGAATTGTGGAATGTATTGAAGGGTGAGATGTCCCTTGTGGGACCGCGCCCCCTGCTCATGGAATACCTTGACCGCTATTCCCCGGAGCAGGCCCGGCGTCACGAGGTGCGCCCGGGAATAACCGGATGGGCGCAGGTCAATGGCCGCAATACCGTGGGCTGGCCCGAGCGGCTGGCCATGGACACCTGGTACGTGGACAATCTCGGTCCCGTGCTGGACGCGAAGATCATGCTCACCACCCTGAAGCGCATTGTCATGCGTCAGGGGATCGCCCAACCCGGGCAGGTTAGCTGTGAACCGTTTTCGGGAACCGAATGCAAAGAAAAACGGGAGGATGTATGAACGTTAAAACAATCATTCTGCCGGTGGACGGGTCCGGGCATTCCGACAAGGCCGCCGAACACGCGGTCGAGTATGCGCTGGCCGCAGGGGCCGAAGTGGTGCTGCTGCATTGCCGCCGCGCCGTGCCGCCTGAACTGGGCGAGCCCAACGTGCAGTGGGTTCTGGATCAGTATGCCGCCTCGGCGCAGGAGGTGGTCAAACCCTATGAAGCATTGCTCGGGGAAAAGGGCGTTGCCGTGCGCACGGAGATCGTGGGCGGCAGGCCCGGGCAGGTCATCGCGGACGTGGCCAGGGCTGAAAACGCGGACCTGATCATCATGGGTTCCAAGGGCAAGTCCGATCTTGAAGGGTTGATTCTCGGCAGCGTGACCCATGCGGTGCTGCATACCGCGCCCTGCCCGGTGCTCGTGGTCAAATAGTCGTCCGATCCGTGGCACGACCGTTTTAAGGGCGTGCGTGCTGATTCGGCGGCAGGTGCGGGCCGTGGCCCTGTGCCGGAATGCGTCCTGCGCACTGACGTCGCGGCCGGTCAACCCCGCAGTTCCTTTTTTTCAAAATATTGTGGCCATATTGCGCCCGTGCCCGTCTTGCCGCTGCAACGGCTTTGGTTTACATTGCGCGCAACGTGCCCACGGCACCAACACCGGAATAAAGGCCCATGGCTCAGAATACGAACGACACCCCTCCCCGCAAGCGCGCCGTCAGGATCAGGCCTCGCGGTGTGCGCATCCGCAAGGAGCCGCCACGCTATGATGCCGTGGCCGCCTCGTCACGGTTCGTTTCCTCCATGTTCTGGATTCTGGTCCTCGGGCTGCTGTTTAACATCGGGCAGGCCGTGCGCTGGTACAACCATAGCGCACAGCTGGCCAAAATCGAGCGGGAACTCTACGGCCAGTATCACTCCGTGCTGGGCGAGGATGTGGGGGCCGCGCCGTTCGGCCGCCTGCAGTTCGAGCACGACAAGCTGGCAGCAGTGCGTCCCACCGGGCTGGACCCGCTGGCCGTGACCGCCGCCCTGAGCGCGCACGCGGACGCCATGGTGCGCGTGGACGCCGTGAAACTCGGGCGCAAGGTCGGCCAGATACGGGGCCTGTACATGCCGGACCCGGCCGCATTCGATGAATTCATCAAACGTCTTGAACGCGACGACACCTATTTTTTTGAATTGCAGGACCACAGCGACGTTTTCGGCGGCATAGGCTTTCAACTGCGGGTGGAGCGCAAATGAGCAAAACAACGCGCAACTGGTTCTGGCTCAAATGGCCGGAGCACAAGCAGAAGCGGTTCATGGGCATGACGCGCTGGCTTGCCGTGGTGTTGATGCTGTGCGTTTTCGGTCCTCAGTATTTCATGACCGTGGCCACGCAAAAGGAGATTGTGCGCAAGCGGGAGCTGTATGCCCGCGTTGTGCCTGTGGTGCAGAACATCAAGCGTCTGCGGGCCCGGCAGATCATGAATGCGGAAACCCTGCGTTCGGCCGTGCTCAAGATAGCCGAAGGCGCGGGCATCGGCTGGGACCAGCTGTCCCTGCAGGAGGAGCCCTTTGAATACGGCGAACCCGGCGTCCTTGTGGAGTTGCAGGACGTGACGCTTGTGCAGTTGACCGCGTTTCTGGAAACCTGCCGCGAGCAGGCAGACCTGCGATTTTTGTCCTTTGATATGGAGCGGGACGCCGAACAGTCCGTGCTCGCTGACGTAAAAACCCTTCTGGTCCGGTAGCCGAGCATGACAATCAGCGATACCACCACGGGCAAAAAAACGTTTTTCGTGCGGTTTCTGACCGTGTTTCTGGGCTTTGCCCTTGGCGTGGCCCTGTTCATGCCGTGGGAAAAGCTGTGCGTGCGGCTGGTGGAGTATGTTGACGCCAGGCTGGTCAATACCCGGTTTACGTGGACGGATCTGCGACGCGCCGGGCCTTCCGGTTTTCGCGTGGACGATCTTGTGGTGGGTTTTGCCAATGCGCCGGGCTCCATGTTTTTCGAGCACGCGGACCTGCGCTTCGGTTTTTCGCCACTGGCCCGGGTGCGTCTGAACACGGGCGGCTCCGAATGCTATGTGAGCGTGGACACCAAGGGACGCCTCAAGGTGGAGGGGCAGGTGAACCTGACCTTTCTGTTCGGGCGCAGTGAACTGGGCGGCGTGGTCCACGTCAAGGGGCGGCTCATTCCCACCAGCGACGGCAGGCTGCTCGGTTCTGGCTGGTTCGACCTGCGCGCCCCACGGCTGGTGCTGCCGGACGGAACCGTGTGCACCGATGTTTCCGCCACCGCGGAAATGAACGAGCATCAATGGAACATCAAGAATTTTTCCGTGAAACAACCCGTGGACTATCAGGGCAAGGGAGTCATGCAGCTGGACCCCGACAGTGTGCCGCGCAGCGTGGTACGGCTTGACGGCGAACTGATCGTGGGCGGGCGGCCCCATGCCTACGATGTGGAAGGCACCCTGCACGACCTGCTTGCAGGGCCGCGTCAATAGGGGCGGAAAAAATGATCTTCACGCGACTGCGGCAGCATCTGGCCCTGGCCTTTGACACGTCTGCGCTGTGCGCGCCCGGACGGTTCCGCGCGGATGCGCGCTGGCTGGTCACGGTTTCCTGCCTGTGCTACCTGATCACACTTGCCCTGCGCCTGAGCCTGTGGACCGCATGGGACAACGCGGCCTGCCGCGTGGGCGACGAATTCATCATGGCTACCCATGATTCCTACTTGTGGCTGGCCCACTCCCGCGTGGCCGTGTTCGGCGACGGCAGGCCTCTGGCCCTGTTCACCCGCTGGCTGCACGAGTGGTTCGGGGTGGGCCTGGGCGACATCGGCTTCTGGATGCCCGCGTTTCTCTCCAGCCTTGTTTCGGTTGCCTGCCTGCTTTGGGGCTGGCTGCTGGGCGGGCGCAACAGCGGCCTGTTTGCCGGGCTGGCCGGGGCGCTCATGCCCGGTTTCTATGCGCGTTCCCGCCTCGGCTATTACGACACGGACCTGTTTACCCTGCTCATGCCCCTGCTCACGGCCTTTTTATTGGCCTGCTGGGTGCGGGCCAACGCCCGGCAGACGTGGCTGCGGTCCGATACGTCAGAAGAGGCCGAGGCCGCGCCGAACCTGTGGGCGGTTCTTGGCCTCGGGTTGTTCACGCGCATGGCCGGTTGGTGGCATCTGGACATCGCCCATTTCAACGTGCTGCTGTTTCTGGCCGCCCTCGGCCTTGCCCTGCTGCTGGCCTGTCCGGGACGGCGCAGCCAGGTGTTGCTTCAGGCTGCCATCATCATTCTGGCGGCGTTTCCCGGGCTTGCACCCCTGCATTGCAGCACCCTGATCACGGATTTCCATTTTCCGGCATGGACCATCGGCCTGTGCAGCGTGCTGCTGGCCGCGGCCCTGTGCGCGGCCATGCGATTCAAGGGCGGCCGTCTGTTGCGCCGGGTCCCGTGGTGGGCGCATGTGGCTCTTTTCGCCGTGGTGCTGGTGCTCAGCGGCATCGCAGACCAGGCCGTGACCGCGCCCCTGAACAAGCTCCTGCTGTATTTCCGTCCTGCCGCCACGCAGGGCGCAACCACCCATGCGGACGCGCCCGTGTTTCCGGGCGTGGTGCAAAGCATCATCGAGGCCCGCAACATCCCGCTTGCGGACGTGTTCTACCGTGTGGCCGGTTTTTCATGGGCGGGCTACGCCGCGCTTGCGGCCTGTTTTTTCACGTTGCTGGCACGCCCCCTGTCCCTGCTTCTGCTGCCCATGGTGGTGCTGTCCCTGCTCAGCCTGAAGATCGGGGTACGTTTTTCCATGTTCGGGGGCGCACCGCTCATGATATTTATGGGCGTGGGCCTTGGCGCGCTGGTCCGTTTGTTTTTGCGGCCCGGTCCGTACCGCAGGCGTTTGGGCGCGCTGGTTTGCGTTGGCGCGGCCCTGACGCTGGTCGTGCCCCTGTATGCGCAATACGCCTCGTTCCGGGCCACGCCCGTGCTTTCCCCGCCCCATGCGCAGGCCCTGCAATGGCTGGGCAGAACAGTCCCCCGGGACGCCGTGGTCTGGACATGGTGGGATTGGGGCTACGCCACCCAGTATTACAGCGGCCGGGCGACGCCCATTGACGGCGGCCGCCATTCCGGGCGGGACCTGTTCCCCTCGGCCATGGTCATGGCCACGGATTCGCCGGCCAAGGCCAACCGCCTGATACGGCTTTGCGCCGGGTTCCCGCATCAGGACCCCTCCCTCCTGTGGCATGGGCGCACCGGCGCGGAGGTGCAGTCCATGCTGGAGGCACTGGGCCGGGAAGCGCCGCATCTCAAGCCGGTTCCCCCGCAGTATCTGGTGGTTTCCTACAAGGATCTGCGTATTGCCAGCTGGATACTGTATTACGGCAACTGGAACGTGCGCACCGGCAGTTCCACGACACCGGAGATGTATCGCTACAGTCCCGGTTCCATAGCCTTTTCCCTTTCGGACGGCATTGTGGAAAACCGGCACGGCGATCAGGGAAGGGTGCGCACCGCGGATGTGCTGGGCGTTGACGGCGTTGTGCACAGGGAGTACGCCGAACAGGTGACAGACGGTACGCTGCTGGCAGGCGCGCCGCACATGATCATCAACAAACTGACCCGGGAAAGCCTGTTTTTCGACCGCAGAAGCCGCGAGTCGCTCATGGTTCGCCTGTTCACGGAAAATCCCCCGGGCAACGACGTATCGAAATATTTTCGCCTTGTTGCGGACGGACTGCCGTTCGTGCGCATATACGAGGTGGTGCAACAGTAAGTGAGGATATACATATGGGAATACCGTTCATTGATCTCAAGGCGCAGTATCGGCGCATACAGGATGAAGTAAAAAGCGGCATCGATGCGGTGCTGGAGCACGGAGCCTACATCATGGGTCCGGAAATCCGGGATATCGAATCCACGCTCGCCGAATTCTGTTCGGTCAAGCATGCCGTGGGCTGCGCCTCGGGCACCGATGCCCTGACCATGGCGCTGCTTTCGCTGGGCGTTGGCCCGGGCGACGCCGTGTTCACCACGCCGTTCACCTTCATGGCCACTGCGGAAACCGTGGCTCTGCTTGGCGCAACCCCGGTGTTCGTGGATATTGACCCCGTGACCTACAATATTGATCCTGCGGACCTCAGGCGCAAGATTTCCATGGTCCACGATGAGCAGAAGCTCACGCCCAGAGGCGTCATCGCCGTGGACATCTTCGGCGTTCCCGCGGACTACGACCGCATCGAACCCATGGCCAAGAACAACGGCCTGTTCCTGATCGTGGACGCGGCCCAGTCGTTCGGGGCCACCTACAAGGGACGCCCCGTGTGTTCCTTCGGCGATGTGGCCTGTACCTCGTTTTTCCCGGCCAAGCCGTTGGGCTGCTACGGGGACGGGGGCATGGTCTTCACGGACGACGACACCCTGAACGAACTGTTGCTTTCCGTGCGCGTGCATGGTCAGGGCAAGGACAAGTACGACAACGAGCGTCTCGGCATCACCGGGCGGCTCGACTCCATGCAGGCCGCCGTGCTCAAGGCCAAGTTCACCATATTCCCGGAAGAGATCGAACTGCGCAACAAGGTTGCGGACCGCTATGCGCGGGAACTGGCCGCGGTGCCGGATCTTGTGGCCCCCAGCGTGCCCGATGATTGCGTGGGCGTCTGGGCGCAGTATTGCGTCATGGCGCGCGACTCCAGGCACCGGGCCGAACTGCAGGCCAAGCTGCAGGCCGAGGGCATTCCCTCGCCCATCTACTACCCGATTCCCCTGCATCTGCAGACCGCCTATGCCTCGCTGGGCTATCAGAAGGGCGACCTGCCCGTGAGCGAGAACGTGGCCGAGCGCATTTTTGCCTTGCCCATGTATCCGTACCTCTCGAACGAGCATCAGGATCTGGTGGTTTCCACACTGGCCAAAGAGGACTGATTCATGACCGGACGCACAGGCACGGGATTCGGGCGGCTGTTTCTGCTGGGGCTGGCTCTGGCGTATGCGGCCACGGGCTTTGTGGACAAGCCCGCGCCCATTCATTTCCGCACGGATACGTCCGCGCCCAGCCAGAGCATTGCCCGTGAAAGCGATGCCCAGGCCGTGCTGCGCATGAACGTGTTCAAGCTGGGCGATCCCCTGTCCATGCAACTGCTTTCGCCAGATGCCGCACCCGAACTCGCGGACGACAACTGGAACTTCAAGGGCGAAGTGCAGCCCTTTACGGAGCAGGAAAAGTAGCACCCGGCTTTGTCCGGACCGCGCTGAAGACGAAGGCCCCTGCCGGAATTTCCGGCAGGGGCCTTTTTTGTCGAGTGTGCCTTGTTCGGCTAGCCGCCGAAGAAGTGCAGGATCTCGTTCATGTAGTAGGTGGCGGTGAGGCCGGTGATGGACATGACGATGGTGTAGGGCAACGCCAGCATGACCATGCGCCCGTAGGACAGCCGGATGACCGGAGCCAGTGTCGAGGTCAGCAGGAACAGGAACGCGGCCTGTCCGTTGGGAGTCGCCACGCTCGGGATGTTGGTCCCGGTGTTGATGGCCACGGCCAGGTGGTCGAACTGCTTCATTTCCGTGGCAACGGTCTGCTGGATGGCTTCGGGCAGTGTGGCGATGACGTCCGCGCGAACCTGATGCGGGTCGGTCAGGGCGGCCATGAGAGCCTTGCCGTCTTGCACGCCGGGCAGTGCGGAAAGCACGTCCACGAAGTGCATCTTGGTTTCCGAGATGTACACGGTGGCCACGAACACGTTGTCCGAGATCATGGAAAGCAGGCCGTTGGCCAGATAGTAGGCTGCCAGCTGCACGTGTCCCTTGAGGCTGAGCACGTAGTGGATGACCGGGGCGAACAGGTGGTTGTCGTGGATAACCGCGACGATGGCGAAGAAGACCACCAGCAGGGCGGTGAAGGGCAGGGCCTCTTCAAACGCCTTGCCGAACTGGTGCTCTTCCACGAAGCCGTTGAAGGAACTCAGCAGCACGATGACCGAAAGGCCGATAATGCCGACCTCGGCAAGATGCAGGCCCAGCGAAACGATGAGCCAGATGGCCACGATGATCTGGGTCACGAGCTTGGCCTTGCCGGTGATGCCGCGTTTTGCTTCGTCTTGGGTGGCCTGCTCCAGCAGGATGGAACGCACGTTGCCCGGCAGAGCCGCGCCGTAGCCGAACAGGTGGAATTTTTCCAGGGAGGCGCAGGTCAACAGACCCATGATCAGCACGGGCATGGAAATGGGCGCCACCATGATGAAGAAGTCCATGAAGTGCCAGCCCATTTCATGGCCGATGAGCAGGTTCTGGGGCTCGCCCACGATGGTGCACACGCCGCCGAGCGCTGTACCCACTGCGCCGTGCATCATCAGGTTGCGCAGGTATGCGCGGAATTCCAGCAGGTCTTCGCGGCCCATTTTCACGGCTTCGTCATTGACCAGGTCGTGGGACGAGGTCATGGGCACGCCCGAGGCGTAGCGGTGGTAGACGTTGTAGAAGCCGTAGGCGACCGAGATGATGACCGCGGTGACGGTCAGGGCATCCAGAAATGCGGAAAGGAATGCACCGGAAAAACAGAAAAGCAGGGAGATCAGTATTTTGGACTGAATCTTCACCAACAGTTTGGTGAAGGTGAACTGCAGCAGGTCCTTCATGAAGTAGATGCCGGCCACCATGAAGATGAGTAGCAGGATAACCGGGAAGTTGTGCACCGCTTCATGATAGACGCTTTGCGGCGAAGTCATGCCCATGGCGATGGCCTCGATGGCCAGCAGACCGCCCGCGGGCAGCGGGTAGCATTTGAGCGCCATGGCAAGGGTGAAGATGAATTCACCGATGAGAATCCAGCCGGCAAGGAAGTGCCCGTTGGGCACCCCGAACCATACGATGGGGTTGATGATCAAGAAGGCCAGCAGGCAAAGCTTGTACCATTGCGGTGCGTTGCCCAGGAAGTTGGCCTTGAAAGCTTGGCCAAGAGTCATTCGGTCTCTCCTTTATTTGGATGTATGGGGCCGAGTCTCCAAGTATGAAGTATTGGGCCTATGTATCGGGTTTGCAGGAACGAGTCCAGAAAATTTGAAATCTCTTTCCTGTCAGAAAGCCATGGTGGGCAAGGGTTTTGCCCTTTCGGGGGCAGGGGGAGACTGAGTGGACGCTCAGGGGGCGGGTGCAGGAGTTTCCGAATCGCCCATTGACCGTCATACGGCTGTGACGCGGGGAACGTAGTTCCTTGTGTCAGCGACAGCGTACAGAACCTCCCATCCTGACAGTTGGCGCGGCGGTCCCCCACACTCACCGCCGCGCCAAACCTCTTTTCCGGCCCTGTTCTTGCCAAAGACCCATGATTGTGGTTCCCTGCCTTGAATCAGGAGACAGGAACCGACCATGAATACATATGTTTTTCTTCCTCCGGCCCGAAAGCCCACCGGCGGGATCACCGTGCTTCGCCAGATCGCGGACATCCTGCACGGGGCCGGGCGCACTGTGCACCTTGTGGCGCGTGATCCGGGCGGCTGGCGGCCCACGGGACTGGACGATGCCGCTCCCGTGCTGGAATGGGACGACCTTTCCCTGGAACCCGGCGACCTGTGGCTGGTTCCCGAGGGGTGGGTCAACGCCCTGAGCCCGGGCCTGCAGGCCAAGGCGCGCTGTGTGAGCTACGTGCAGAATTGGGCCTACCTGTTTTCCTCCCTGCCTCCGGGCGTGCAATGGCATTCCCTGCCCGTGGAGTTTTTGTCCGTGTCCGACCCGGTGGCGCGCTATGTGGCGCAGGCCACGGGGCGGCCCTCGTCCATTCTGCGGCCCGGCATCAACCGCGAAATTTTTCATGCCCCGGACATCCGTCCGTCCGGACGCGTGCGCATCGCCTACATGCCGCGCAAGAACAAGGCCCTTGCCGCGCAGATCCATTCCCTGCTGGAACACCGCATGGGCGCGAACCGCGTGCAATGGCTGGAAATACAGGGCATGGATGCGTTCGGTGTGGCCGAAGCCCTGCGCTCCTCGCACATCTTTCTCATGACCGGATTCCCGGAAGGATGCCCTCTGCCCCCGCTGGAGGCCATGGCCTGCGGCTGCCTGCCCGTGGGGTTTTCCGGGTACGGCGGCTGGGACTACATGCGGCAGGCCGAGGACGAGCCACGGTTTGTGCCGTGGTGGCCCCTGCGCGAAGTGGACTGGGGCGGCAACGGACTGTGGTGCGCGGACGGGGACGTGCTGGACGCGGCCCTGTGTCTGGAAACCGCCGTGAACTGGTTCGAAAACGGCGACGTAATTCTGCAATCCGTGCTGGATGCCGGGCAGCGCACGGCGGACGCCTATGATCTTGCGGCGCAGCGGGCAAACGTGCTGGCCATCTGGAAGGAAATGGCTGGCTGCCGATAAAGGCCCGATTGCTGCGTCACTGCAAAAGGATCAAATCCTCGCGTACGTTATGTACGCGTCGTCCTTGCTCCTTTTTTGTTCCTTGCCCTCGCACCTTTCTTGGCAGCCAGCGGATTTGTCGGGGCGAGTAATCCGTTTTTTCGCGTACCCGTGCGGTGTTTCGAGGCGATAAAGGCCGATTGCTGCGTTACAGCAAAAGGGTCAAATTTTCGCGTAGGTTATAAACGCGCCATATGTATTCGTTTGGCAGCCTGTGGGGCAGAGCCTTTTGATTTGTCTCTTGGGGTCCTGAAACAACGAATCCCGGCCGCGCAGTGCGCGGCCGGGATTTTTCATTGCGGTCTGTTCTGAAGGGCTATTCCGGGACGCGTTTGCCCAGCAAGCGCACGGCCACGGCCACGGCCACCAGACCGAGCGGCAGGACCAGCAGAACGGGCATGCCCAGTCCCGCAGGCAGGTAGCCGAACAGGATGGAGATGGTCGCCACGGTCACGGCGTAGGCCAGCTGGGTCTTGACGTGGTCGATGTGGTCGCAGGCCGAACCCATGGAGGACAGGATGGTGGTGTCCGAGATGGGCGAGCAGTGGTCGCCGAAGATGGCGCCGGTGAGCACCGCGCCCACGTTCATGATCACGTAGGAGGCGTCCGGGTTCAGGGCGTGCGCCAGCGGGATGGCCAGCGGCATGAGGATGCCCATGGTGCCGTAGGACGTACCCGTGGCGAACGAGATGATGGAGCCGAGGATGAAGATGATGCTCGGCAGCAGGAACACGGGCAGTGCGTCGGAAAGCACGTTCACCAGGTAAGTGGCCGTGCCCAGCTCCTTGATGACCCCGGACAGGGACCATGCCAGCAGCAGGATCACCGCGGTGATGTTCATGGACTTGATGCCCGTGACCCATGTTTCAATGGCGTCCTTGATGGGCAGGATTTTCTGGAACACGGCCATTCCCATGGCCACGATGCCCGCGATGAGGGCGGCCTGGAACAGCACCACCGAGGCATCGGAAGCGCCGAAGGCCTCGCGCATGGCCGTAAAGGACATGGGGGAATCGTTCAGCAGGGAGATGAGTGCGCCATCGTCGCCGCCCATGATGGCGTTGTAGCCGTTGAAATAGAAACCCAGGAACGCGGCCACGATCAGCGTGCCGATGGGGATGATGGCGTTCCAGATGCTCAGCTTGACCGAGGCGTCCGGCTCCAGCCCGGTGGCTTCGTCCGAGGCCATGGGCTTGGCGTTGTCGTCCAGCACCTTGCCGGTGGTGCGGGTGCGCATTTCAGCTTTGTGCATGGGGCCGAATTCGCGCAGCATCCAGATGGTGCAGAGGATGAAGAACAGGATCAGGATGTTGTAGAAGCGGTAGGGAATGGTTTCCACAAACACGCCGTAGGCGTTGGTGGAAATGCCGATGGCTTCGTAGCCGTCGCGGATCAGGCCCACTTCATAGGCCACCCATGTGGAGATGAGTGCGATGCCTGCAATGGGCGCGGCCGTGGCGTCGATGACAAAGGCCAGCTTTTCGCGGGAGACCTTCATCTTGTCCGTGACCGGACGCATGATCGGGCCAACGGTCAGGGAGTTGGCGTAATCGTCGAAAAAGATGAGCAGGCCCATGAGCCAGGTCACGAACTGGGAGCTGCGCGGGGTGCGTGCGCGCTTGGCCAGCGCATCGGCAATGGCCTTGGCGCCGCCCATCTTGGACACCAGCGCGATGAGTCCGCCGATGGCCAGACACTGCAGCACGATGCCCGCGTTCCACGAGTCGGCCAGCGAGGCCAGGATTTCATTGGAAAGGCGAAGGAAACCGCCCACAAAACCGTTGTAAATCCCCGCCATCTGATATTCCAGCATGAAGCAGCCGGAAAAGACGCCCAGGAAAAGCGACAGCACAACGTTCTTGGTCAAAAAGGCCAGCACAATGGCCACCACGGGCGGAATCAGCGTGAGCAGACCGAATACCTCGGCGTTTGCCGCTCCCTTGCTGGAATCCGCGGCCAGCGCCGGGCAGGCCATGGCAATGACGGCCATGACCACCATGAACGATAGAGCGATTCTTCGTTGAATCATGAAATATAACCCCCCACGTTTGAACATTGAATCATTTGCATCCGTGCGGATGCGCCTCCCTCTTGTTGTGCGGCGAAAAAAAAATTCCACAGCGAAGCCGTTGCCGTGCGCTTGCGGCAGCGCGGACACCGGAATGGCTTTCTCTTCGGATTTTTTAATGAAGTGCATCAAAAAATCAAATACACGAGAATAAAAGAATCTTTTTTACGATAACGCGAAGGACGGTGTAAAACATCCGTTTGTGGTCGTCAAGGTGCCGGGAATTGCGGATTGGAGCGGTATTCCGTATAGTTCGCGGGTTCTTTCACCAAAAACAAGGAAACAGCATGCGATACTTCAAGGTTTTGTGCGCCGTGTTGGCGTTGATGACGGCATTGTGGGCTTTGCCCGTTCAGGCGGGTCCTGCCCCCGTCGTGGTCATCGAAACCAGCATGGGCAAGGTCATCCTGATGCTCGATGAACGCAATGCGCCGGAGACCGTGAAGAATTTTCTGCGTTACGTGGACGAGGGCTTCTATGACGGGACCATTTTTCACCGGGTCATCGATTCCGCGGACATGGCTATCGTGCAGGGCGGCGGCTTTGCCTACCCCATGAAGCGCAAGCGCACCTATATGCCCATCAAGAACGAGGCCATGAACACCCAGAGCAACGACGCGGGCACGGTGGCCATGGCCCGGTCTTCGGACCCGGATTCGGCCACCTGCCAGTTCTTTTTCAATGTTCAGGACAACCCGGTCTTCAATTATCAGGGTCCGTCCAATCCCGGCTATGCCGTGTTCGGCAAGGTCATCCGCGGCATGAACGTGGTCAAGGAGATCGTCAAGGTCAAGACCGGCCGCAAGGGACTGTTCGATGACGTGCCCAGGGAGCCCGTGTTCATCAAGAAAGCCTACCGCATGCACGGGTAGTCATATTTACCGGGAAAAGGATGTTGGGGAGGGGGCTTTGAAAAGCCCCCTCCCCAACCCCCACCCCGCAAACGTTTTGGCGAGCGGCCCGGTCAGCGATGCTGACCGGGCCTCTGGTCTTTGGTGTGGGGATGGTTGGGGAAAGACATGAACAAGTAGTAAAAGCCTAAAAAGCTGAAAGAGTGAAATGCGATCAGGGGATTTTTGTTTATCGGCTCCTGTCCCGCCTTCGCAGAACGCGGGATAGATCAGGGAGGCAAGGGACGTGTCCCTTGGCCGCCGGAGGCGTTTTTTGCCCTCACGGCAAGGCCACGGCGGCCAGCGCGGCGCATAGCTCGGCGAGCACGGTGGCTGCGCCCAGGAAATCGCCGTTGGCGCCCTCGACCGTGCGGGCAAGGGAATGCAGGGAAAAGAGCACGCAGCCGAGCAGGGCAAAGGCCAGCAGCAGGGCCAGCGGCGGCATTCCGAGCAGCCCCAGAACGATCGTCAGCACAAGGGCGGCTGTCGTGCCCGTGAAGGTGGCTCCCTGCATGAGCAGGCTGCCCATGCCGGGGCGCGCGATGTCGCGGGCCATGTACGCGAAGGCCACGGACCCGAACCGGCCGAAAACGAACACGAAGGCCAGCGCGGCAAAGGCCTGTGCCTGCAACAGGGCGTGGAACAGCACCATCTGCCCGGCCATAAGCCCGACCAGCGCCAGCACGCCGAACGCGCCGCAGCGGCTGTCCTTGACCACCTCCCAGAACCGCTCGGGCCCGGCGTGGGTGGTCACGGCGTCGAAAATGTCGGCCAGCCCGTCATGGTGCAGCCCGCGTGTGAGCCACGCGCCCAGCATGACCACCAGCCATGCCTGCACCCACGGATGCCCGGCCAGCAGGCCCAGCTTCCACGGTGCGGCCAGCACCAGCCCGAGGATCAGCCCCACCAGCGGCATCAGGGGCATGGACGCGAAGAGTTCGTTGTCCGGCACCACCCGGGCCGGGGCCAGCCGGGTCATGAAACCCAGCGTGTTCAGGAAATTGCGGATCATGTTCATGGCGTCCACTCCAGTTCCAGTTCGTCGCCGATGGCCAGCCCGAAATCGCGGGCGGCCGAGCCCCGGTTCACGGCCACTTCAAAGAATCCCTGACTGCCTTCCAGCAGTCCGGGCGTGCCCTGCGGCAGTTCCGAATAGGTGTTCACGGCCCGCAGTTCCCGGCCCAGCGGGGTGCGCAGCCGCAACCCTTCCAGCGGTCCCAGTTCGCCCACGCGCAGATTGAGCACGCAGTTGCCGAAATGGTCCACATGCAAGACGTGCACGCGTGCGCAGCCCCGGCCAACGTCCGCATGGGACCATGCGGGCCGCACAAGGTCGCTGACCGGTATCTGCGGGCCCATGTTTTCCGGGCCGCCGCCGCAGGCCAGCCATGCGGCCACCGGCGAGAAGACGTCGCGGCCGTGGAAGGTATGCGAAACCTCGGCCACCGCGTTTTCCGCGCTGCTCAGGTCATAGGCGCACACGTCGCCGTACTCGGCCACCAGTCCCAGCAGTCCGTTGTCCGGCGCCACGAAGAGCTGTTCGTCGCGCCGCAGCACGATGATGCGCCGGTTTGATCCCACACCCGGGTCCACCACGGCCAGCAGCACTGCGTCCCGAGTGAAATGGGGCGCGGACGAGGCCAGGAAAAATGCGCCCTGCGTGATGTTGAACGGCTGCACCCCGTGGCTGATGTCCACCACCCGGCTGCCCGGGGCCAGCCGTGAGAGCACGGCGTGCATCTGCCCCACATAGGGGTCGGAAAGTCCGAAATCCGAGATCAGCCCGATGGCACGGGAAGCCGCGCCCTTTTTGCGCACGGAGAGCATCAGTACACCTTCCTTGACGAAAAGCCCCGGCCCAGAACGCGGAAACCGGAACCCATGATGGTGAACGCGTCCGGGTCCACCTCGTAGACGGCCTCTTCCAGCTGTTTGAGCTGCATGCTGGTGACCATGGTCATGACCACCTGCTTGTCTTTTCCGGTGTAACCGCCCTTGCCGTCCAGAATGGTGGCCCCGCGGTCCAGGCGGTCGAAAATGGCCTGGATGATGCGTTGCGGATGTTCGGAAATGATGATGGCCATTTCCCGTTCGCCGAACATGTTCATGATGTGGTCGATGGCCACGGCCGTCACAAAGGTCATGGCGATGGAATAGAGCATGATGGACGGGTCCAGCCATGCGAACCCCGCAAGGAATATGGTCACGTTGAACCAGAATTCGAAGGTGCCCATGGACATGTTCAGCTTTTCCTTGCACATGACCGCCAGAATGTCCGAGCCGCCCGTGGAGCCGAGCGTGCGCAGGGTCAGACCGGCGCCCACGCCCAGAATGCTGCCGCAGGCCAGCACGGCCAGCCATACGTCCTTGATGGGCATGGTGTAGGTGATCATGTCCAGAAACAGCGCGGAGACGACCATGCCGTACAGGCTGTAGAAAAAGAAGCGGCGGCTGATGAATACCCAGCCCATGATGAACACGGGCACGTTGAGCGCGAAATACCATTGGCCGGGGGTGAGGCCGCCCGCGATATAGTACACGAGCAGGGCCAGCCCGCTCATGCCGCCGGTGAGCAGTCCGTGGGGCACGGCAATGGCCTTGACCGAAAAGGCGATCAGCCACGAACCGACCGTGAGCAGAAAGATGTTCCACGGGATGCCGAAGGTGATTTTGCGAAAGCGTTCCTCAAAAGCGGGGCTGAACATTGCGATTATTCCTCCAGGCTGGAATCTAGCCGGGAAAAACGGATTTGGAAACCCCTGCGTCATTGTTTTTCCGAATCATATCAGGGTATTTTTCCAATGATGAATTTTCCCATCTCATTGGTTGGATTGGAAAAACGACAATTCCCCTCTTGCCTGTATCGTTTTATGAGCGTAGCCTTGAGCGGAAAAATTCAATGAGAGAGGACATTGCCATGAACATGCTTGACGTGGCTCCCATGGAAACATGGAAGCAACTGGAAAAGGAAATCGGGGAAAATTTCAGCATCAACCCGGGCGTGTACGACACCGAGCACAAGCGGGTCACGGACGGGGCCGACTGGTGCAACAAGCTCTGTCCGGCGCTGCGCTCTTCCGCCAAGGGCATTGGTGCGGTCTGCGCCGTTGCCGGGCAGAATTTTGCCGCAGCGTTGAAAAAGGACCTCAAGCCGCGGGCCGACGAATGTGATGCCGGGCTGGTCAAGGTCGTGGTGCCGGTCATCAAGGATGGCGAACTCGTGGGCGCGGCCGGAGGCTGCGGCTGCATCGCACCCGAGGGCGAAGTGGACTGTTTCTTCCTGCACAAGGTCATGGACGTTTCCGAAGAGGAAGTGGGCGAACTGGCTGCGTCCGTTCCGGTGGTCACGCGCGAAGACGTGGACCGTCTGGTGGCTTTCGTGGAAAAGAAAATAGCCGAAATCGTGGGTTAGATTGGCGGACTCCGTTTCGGATTCTTGGGCGTTTTTCATGAAACCGCCGGGATTGCAATGCAGTCCCGGCGGTTTTTTTGTGTGCGGTTGGCGACCTGTGCCTGCCGATGCCGGAGGCTTATGCTACCGGTTTTTCGGGAAAGGATAGGGCGGGGTCATGTCTGCCCTTCGGCCGTACAGACGCGCCATGGTTCCGTCCTTGATCATGTCTTCCAGAGCCTTGTTGACCCTTTCGGCCTGTTCAGAGCTGTACGAAGAGATGTTGATGGCGTGGTACAGGTAGGACGTCGCCAGAGGTTCGGACTCGGCGTAGTCGTGGATGTTCGATTCGGCCAGAAATATGCGCGCGGTAGTCCGGCTGAGAAGAATCGCGTCCACCCGACCGTCTTGCAGCATGGAGACAAGGTTTTTCATGGTGTTGGTCACATGCCGTTTTGCCATGAGTTCTTCGGTCAGCCGGGCGGTCAGGTACTGACCCCGGATGATGCCGACCGTGTATTTTTCGAGATCCCGGCGGCGGGTGATGGAAACGGCCGGGTTGAGGGAAAACGCGGCCACGGCCACTTTGAGTATGGGGGACGGCAGGGTTTTGAGCTTGTGAAAGTCCGAAAGAGCCTCTTGGGAACAGACGGCCACGGCATTGGCACTGCCGTTGTCCGCGGAATGCAGTGCGCGGAGCCGGGGCATGTACTGGAAACGCACGGCGTAACCGGCACGGGCGTAGGCCTCGGTGAGCATGTTCTCCAGTTCCGGAGCCGAGCATTTCGACTCGAAGGGACACGATATGGCGATGGTGAACGCGTCATCGCCATGCGCGTCGAGGGGAGTGAACACCGTCAAAAGGAGGATCATCCACAATAGTTTATTCATGAATTACAACACTCCAGATTCCGGATTGCCGAAAAAAACGGTTTGCGCGCTGTTCGGTTGCAAACGCTTGCACGCGCCACGCCCGTGAGGGCGCAGCAAAGCATTGAAGCGGCAGGTTGCGGCTGTCGGCATACGCAAAATCGGTAGCGTTCGACCCGGAAGATCCTTATTTTTTCCCCTTTCCTTTCCCCTTTCCCTTGCTGCCGCCATTATTGCCTTTGGCCTTCTTGTTTTTTGGGGCGGCCTTGGTTTTGGTCTTTACGGCCTTTGCGTTGCCTATGCCGAGGGCCGAGGGGTGAACGCCCAAATCCCGGGCCATGCGGCCCCAGCCCATGCCTGATTGACGCATGGCCTGCACTTCGGCCTCGCTTTTTCCGGATTCCCGGGCGAGAGCCTGCACCCGCTGGTTTTCAAGGTCCTGGTTTGCGTCCTGCAGCGAGCTTTGGGCTTCCGTGCGGGCCTGCTCCATGGTCACCTGCTGGTTTCTGCTTCGGATTTTTTCTGCGATGGCTTCCGGGATCTGTCCGTTTTGAACGGCCTGATAGTCCTGCTGGGCCTGATGGTACATGTCCATGGCGCGCTGGATGTTGTCGAGCGTTCCGGCTCCGTCTGTCTGGGCCATTGCGGCGCCATGGGAAAGCAATACGGCGATGCCCGCAAGAATCGTGAAAGCTACGAAGGAAACGATGTGTTTTGCCATGGATGAAACCTCCTGCTGGCTGTTGGTGTCCCGAACGGGAAAGTATGTCGTTAGTCTAGCCGGCGAGAAGTTTGTCGGCCATTAGAATCAGCCCAGTTCCGGTTCGGTGCGCCAGGCAAAGAGGGGGGTGAGCGGCTTGCCACTCTGAAAGTCCACGCGCATGGCAGAAAACGCGCCCAGCCACGGCGGATAGAAGCGGGAGTTGACCTGCTTCCAGAAAAACGAGTTTTTCCATGTCGGCAACGGCCCGGGCAACACGGAACCCGCCATGACCGGATGGAACCCGCTGGCCCGCCAGACCTTGTGGCGCAGGCGCATCCATGAAAACATGTTGGCCCGGCTCATGGTGCCGCCGCTGTTGCGCACGTTGCGCCAATAGTAGAGCGACTGGCGGTTCAGGAACCCCACCAGCAGACCCTTTTCCGCCACGCGGCAGGCCTCGGCCAGCATCGCATCCGCATCGTCGCAAAATTCCAGAACGCTCCACAGGAACACGTAGTCGAAGCTGTCGTCGTCAAAGGGCAGTAGCGTGCCGTCCGCCTGATGCAGGGTCGCCCGGCTGCCGAACCGTTTTCTGGCCGCGTCGATCATGCTCGGGCTTTTGTCCACGCCCGTGACGTCAAAGCCCATCTGCCACAGCATTTCCAGAAACAGTCCGGTGCCGCAGCCGATTTCCAGCAGCGTGGAGCAGCGGCTGGGCCAACCGGCCGCAAGAGACTGCAACAGATGCGCTTCGCGTTCCAGCGCAAACCTGCCTTCATCCGTGTCGAACCACGATTCGTATCGTTCCGCGTCCCAGGCCATTGATTTTCGATCCTTTGTCCTTTCTGGTCCGAGTCTAGCCAACCACGGCTCTTGGCGCAACGGAAAGAGCAAAGCTTTCGCCGTCGCCTCCTCGCTGGAGGCTCGCCGCAGCGACCCGCAGTCATGCGATGATTCGGGGGGGTGTGCAGAAGAGTGCAGTTTTATGCTGTTTTTCTGTGCATTGTTTTTCACATGCATTCAGGTGTTTATAGGTCCTGCACGCAACTGTTAAGACGTATTCATTTAAAATACTTGAATAATCAAATTGTGTCACGGTTGTTGCTTTGTGGGGGCCATCGTCCGGCTTTGCTGTGGACGAGGAGAGGGCCTGTTCGCCGTCCCCACCGGGCGAAGGCCCGTCCGCCAGCCAAAGCCGTGTGTCCTCAAGGACCGGCCGTATGGCCGAAACATGAACCTGAAAAACTGCACGAGGTAACAAAATGAAAACGTTCAAGACCATTGGTATGTTCTGCATGGCCCTTCTTCTGGCAACCGCCATCATGGCACCGCTCGCCAACGCTGACGACCAGCAGGCCAAGCAGGAAGAAATCACGGCCGCTTGTGAAGCCCAGTGCTCCGGCGATGCCGAGTGCGTGAAGGCATGCGTCGAACAGATGCAGGCTCAGGACAAGGCCGCTGCCGACAGCAAGGAAGGTGAAGAAAAGAAATAGCACACTGAACCAACGGGCTTCGGCCCGGACCGGTTGGAAGGCTGTAGCTTCAGGGGACGGTATCGGGCCGTCCCCTTTTTTTTTGTATGCGGGAAGAGATGATTGATGCCGCCTTCGGCGGTTTTCAACGACAGGATTTCGCCTCCGGTGGGCAAGGGACACGTCCCTTGCATCTCTGGGGGTGTTTCGCATTCTGCGAATGCGAAACGGGGAGTGAAACAAAAGGCAGAATTATTTCTGTTTTTATAACCCGCACCAAAGACCAGCGGCCCGGTCAGCATCGCCGACCGGGCCGCTCGCCAAAAAGTTTGCGTGGTGGGGGTTGGGGAGGGGGGCTTTGAAAAGCCCCCCTCCCCAACTTCTTTCCCGAAAAATGCCTAGGCCGGGCAGTCCTTCATGTAGCCGCAGGCAAAGGCTTCGGCGCTCATGGCCTTTTTGCCCTGCGGTTTGACTTCCGGGGTCAGGTAGATTTTGTCCGCGGTGGTGATGGCCAGCATGTCGTCCATGCGGCCGATCACGGTTCCGGGGGCGATGGCTCCGGAATCCTGATCGCTGATACGGCCGGGCGTGACGTTCAGGCGCAGGGGCTTGCCCTCGGGCCGCTCCCAATCGAAGAACGCGCCGGGCCACGGATACATGGCCCTGATCTGGTTGTGGATGTCCTGAGCCGGACGGTCCCAGTTGATGAGCCCTTCCTGCTTGGTCAGCTTGGCCGCATAGGTGGACAACGTGTCGTCCTGCTTTTTGAGCTCGTAGTCGTTGCGCCGCAGGCGGGCGAGCGCTTCCACGATGCACACGCCGCCCAGCGAGGCCAGCTCGTCGTGAATCTGTCCGGCGTGGTCGTCGTGGCCGATGCGCAGTGCGCGGGCCACCATGACCGGCCCGGTGTCCAGCCCGGCCTCCATCTTCATGATGCTGATGCCGGTGACCACGTCGCCGTTTTCAATGCTGCGCTGGATGGGCGCGGCCCCGCGGTACTTGGGCAACAGCGAGGCGTGCACGTTCAGGGGCATGTGTTTGGGGATGTCCAGCACGGACTGCGGCAGGATCAGGCCGTAGGCCGCCACCACGAGCACGTCCGGCGAGAGCGCCGCCAATTCGGCAACGGCCTCGTCGCTCTTGAAATTCTCGGGCTGGTACACGTCCAGTCCCTGCTCAAGGGCCAGCTTCTTGACCGGGGACGGCTTGCACTGGCGGCCGCGTCCGCAGGGCCTGTCCGGCTGGGTGTAGACCCCGATGACCTCGCATTCGTCCGAGCCGATGAGCGCGGCAAGGCTCTGGGCAGCAAAGTCCGGGGTGCCCATGAACACCACGCGCAACGGCGCGCCGAGAGTTGCGTCCTGTGCGGCCATTACGCCCACCTCGCGGCTTTCTTGCGATACATGGTCCGCTTCAGGCGGCTGGCGCGGTCCACGACGGTCACGCCGTTGAGGTGGTCGGTTTCGTGTTGCAGGATGATGGCCAGATAGCCTTCGGCGTCAAAGCAGACTTCCTTGCCCTCTCGGTCCATGGCCTTGACCTTGAGCTTTTCGAAGCGCTTGACCTTGCCCGTGAATTCCGGGCAGCTCAGGCAGCCTTCTTCGGAATCCACGGACCCTTCGCATTCGGAAAGCTCGGGGTTGATGAGCACCATGAGGTCGGAGCGTTCCTTGGGGCCGCTCTGGTCCACGCAGATCAGGCGAATGCTTTCACCCACCTGCGGGGCGGCCAGTCCAACGCCGTCGTCCTCGTACATGGTCTCGATCATGTTTTCGATCAGCTCCTCGATCTCGGGAGTGATCTCCTTCACGGTCTTGGCTTTTGCGGCCAGCACCGGTTCCGGCCATCTGCATATATCCAGCTTCATCTCGAATGCCTCCCGGCTCGGCCTTCAGGCGCAGGCCGCTTGAAATCGGGTTCCGGGGAAAACGTTTTGCAAACCGTTTCCCCGGTGTATGATTATTCCTGTACTTTTTCTCTCAGGCGGATGCCCAGCTCGCGCAACTGCTTGCTGGCCACTTCGCCGGGCGCTTCGGTCATGAGGCAGGTCGCCTTCTGGGTCTTGGGGAAGGCGATGACCTCGCGGATGGACTTGGCGCCGCACAATATCATGATAAGCCTGTCCAGACCAAAGGCAATACCCCCGTGCGGCGGCGCGCCGAAGCGCAGGGCGTCCATGAGGAACCCGAATTTTTCGCGGGCTTCCTCTTCGCCGATGCCCAGGGCCTTGAACATGATTTCCTGCTGTTCGGGCGTGTGGATGCGGATGGAGCCGCCGCCCACCTCAAAGCCGTTGAGCACGAGGTCGTAGGCGCGGGCAATGGCGTTGCCCGGTTCGGATTCCAGCACGTCCATCTGCTCGGGCCGTGCCGAGGTAAAGGGATGGTGCCGCGCCACATGGCGTTTTTCGTCGGCGTCCCATTCCAGTAGCGGGAAGTCCGTGATCCACAGAGGCGCGAACGCGGATTCGTCGATGAGGCCGAGGCGTTCGCCCAGCTTGCAGCGCAGGTTGCCCAGCGCGGCGTTGGCGATGTCCGCCTGCCCGGCCTGGAAAAAGAGGATGTCGCCGGGCTGTGCTCCGGTGCGTTCGGCCAGTGCGGCGCGCTCGTCGTCCGAGAAGAACTTGACGATGGGGGACTGCCATTCGCCGTCCTCCTTGACCTTGATCCACGCCAGCCCCTTGGAACCGTAGATTTCAACGAACTTGGTGTATTCGTCGATTTCCTTGCGGGAAAGCTCTGCACCGCCGGGCACGCGCATGACCTTGACCAGCTCGGCGCTGGCAAAGACCTTGAATCCGCCGCCCGTGAAGATGTCGGTCACTTCCTGCAGCTTGAGGTCGAAACGCACGTCCGGCTTGTCCACGCCGTAGTCCCGCATGGCGTCCGCATAGGTCATGCGCGGGAACGGGGTGGGCAGTTCCTTGCCCAGCGTGTTTTTGAAGACGCTGGTTACCAGCCCTTCGGCCATGTCCTGCACCATCTGCTCGTTCACGAAGCTCATCTCGATGTCGATCTGGGTGAACTCGGGCTGGCGGTCGGCGCGCAGGTCCTCGTCGCGGAAGCATTTCACGATCTGGTAGTAGCGGTCCATGCCCGAGACCATGAGCATCTGCTTGAACAGCTGCGGGGACTGGGGCAGGGCGTAGAACTGGCCCTGGTTCACGCGGCTGGGCACCAGAAAGTCGCGCGCGCCTTCCGGGGTGGACTTGGTCAGCACCGGGGTTTCCACTTCAAGGAATCCGATGTCGTCCAGATAGCGGCGCACGGCCTGTGCGGCCTTGTGGCGCAGCTTGAAATTCTTGGCAAGGTTCGGGCGGCGCAGGTCCAGAAAACGGTACTTGAGGCGCAGGTTTTCGCCGGCTTCCACGCGGTCCTCGATGGTGAACGGCGGGGTGTCCGAGGTGTTGAGCAGCTTGTATTCCTCGACCACCACCTCGATCTCGCCGGTGACCAGCCCGGCATTGGCCATGCCTTCGGGCCGGGGGCGTACCGTGCCCTTGATGGCCAGCACGTATTCCGTGCGCAGGGCGTGCGCGCGTTCATGCGCATCGCCGTCCTGTTCCGGGCTGAAGACCACCTGGGTCAGGCCCTCGCGGTCGCGCAGGTCGATGAAGATCAGGCCGCCGTGGTCACGCCGGAACTGCACCCAGCCCATGAGGGTGACCGACTCGCCGATATTGGCCGCCGTGAGCTCATTGTTGTGGTGGCTGCGCTGCCAGCCGCCAAGGTCTTCAATGACTCGGTATTCGTCGTAGTCGCGTTCATCCTGATGTTCCGACATGGTCACTCCTTTTATGCCTCGTGATTCGTGGTATGCGTGTCGCAAGCGCGGCGTTCTGATTGTCGCCGGACCGGTACGCCGGTGCACTTGCTAGAGGCTATTGATGTATTCTTGTTGGCTCGTGGTGTATTGTTCGGCGTCCCCGGCCATGTCCTTGACCGTGACCGCCCTGTTTTCGAATTCGTCCTGTCCGATGATCAGGCAGGTGGCGGCATTGCTCTTGTTGGCCGCGCGCATGCGGCTCTTCATGGAACCGCCCGCATAGCTGACCTCGCCGCGCAGGCCTTTGTCGCGCAGTTGCTGGGCAAAGAGCATGGCCTGATTGGCCGCGTTCTTGTCCACCACCGCGAGGTAGAAATCCGGGGCCTGCTGTTCGAGCTCGCCCAGCAGCAGGGCAAGGCGCTCCATGCCGCAGGCAAAGCCCGTGCCCGGACAGTCCGGTCCGCCGAGGTTGCGCACCAGCCCGTCATAGCGGCCGCCGCCCGCAACCGCGGTCTGGGAGCCGATGTCGTTGCTGACCACCTCGAAGGTGGTGCGCACGTAATAGTCCAATCCGCGGACAAGGCGCGGGTTCAGCTCATAGGCCACGCCCGCTCCGTCCAGAATGGCGCGCACGTCCGCAAAGTGTTCCCGGCATTCCCCGCACAGGTGGTCGCCGATGCTCGGGGCGTCCTTGACCAGCTCCTTGCAGGCCGGAACCTTGCAGTCCAGCACGCGCATGGGATTGGTGTCCATGCGTCGACGGCAGTCTTCGCAGAATTCCTCCCTGTTCTTGGAGTGGTAGTAGTCCACGAGGGCCTGCCGGTAGGCCGGGCGGCATTCGTGGCAGCCCAGCGAATTCAGCTCGATGCTCAGCTTGGAAAGCCCGATGGCGTTCAGAAACGTCTTGAGCATGAGGATGAGTTCCGCGTCCGCCGCAGCCTCGGGCGCACCGAAAATTTCCACGTCCAGCTGGTGGAACTGGCGCAAACGGCCCTTTTGCGGCCGCTCGTAGCGGAACATGGGGCCGGTGGCGAAATACTTGCTGATCCTGCCGGGCTGGTGTTCCTTGGACTCGATGAAGGCGCGTACCATGCCTGCCGTGGCCTCGGGGCGCATGGTCAGGGAGCGGCCCTTGCGGTCCGGGAAGGTGTACATTTCCTTGCCCACCACGTCCGTGTCCTCGCCGATGGATTTGGCAAAGAGTTCGGTCTTTTCCAGCACGGGCAGGCGCAATTCGCCGAATCCGTAGCGTCCGAAGACCTCGCGGGCCGTATTTTCCAGAAAGGTGAACACTCCCGCATCCTTGGGGAACATGTCCGCAAAACCTTTGATCTTTTGAATCTTCGCCATTATTTCATCCAGTACATATAAAGATTGCGCCGTGGGAAACGAATTTGGTTATTCCATCCGGGTGCGATTGTCAAAGGGCAAGGGGCGCGGAAGGGGCACGATAGCGGGGTTGCGGCGGAGTTTGTGCGTTGCGTTTACGCGCAGAGGGTAAGTTTTTTCATAGTTTGTTTATGAGGCGGTTGCACTGACGCGCAGTCGGACAAAGCCGTAACTTTTTTGCTTGAGGGGTCTCGCCCCCTCGGGCGATTTTCTTTTTTAAGGATAAATAAGGAGGCAAAAAATTCTTTTTACCCGTCGCCACTGAAAGCCCTCGCCGCAACCCGCTGCAATCGCCTGCGGGCCGTCATACAGTCGCTGCGAGTACGTGCCCTTACCCTGTGCGACAGCATAACGCGTTTACTCGTTCTGCTGACTCGTCTTCTTTTCGTCAGTTAATTGGTCGCTTTCCCCCGAACCTCGCTTAAACGAACGGAGGATGGCTCAATTTTACAGGCTGTTGAGGGTCAAGCGCAGCTTTTTGCCTTCTTTTTCTCTGCGCCAGCAGAAAAAGAAGGTCGCCCTAGAGGGCGAAACCTTCAATAAAGATGCTTTTGCGGTGTGTTATTGTGCATCAGCACAACAACGAAATGGACAAGCCTTTCGGTCTTTGGGTTGCGCTGACGCGCAGTCGGACAGCGACACATTGCACCAAGC